>CAKTUP010000132.1 GCA_934621705.1 uncultured Petrimonas sp. | reverse complement strand
AAAAAACTCACGGTTGAATACAAGAACCTGAAAAAACTCACTGCAAAACTGTATCGGTTAGACTCTCCTTTTTCGGCCGTTTACCGCAACAACGGCAACCGACAAAAAAACGAAAAGAAAACTTGGGTGCGTGATATTCAGATTCCGCTCGCGCCAAAGCAACCATACGAATCGGCGCAAACTGATTTTGCGCTCACTATTTCGGAATTCGGCGCATATAAACTCGAATTTGACTCCGACCCTGCTTCGCAGAAAGAAAACGAGCAGAATAGTTATTATTTCTCCGTGTCCGATTTGGCTGTTTTTAGTCGTCTGTCGGCGAAGGATACTTATGAATTTTTTGTGGTGAACCGCACCACCGGCGAGCCGGTAAAAAACGCCCGCGTGAATATCTACAAACTTCCGGGAAGCTGGTACAATTCAACGCTTACCCTTGAAACAACTGTTTCCGTAAATGAATTTGGAGTGGCGATTTATAAGAAAAATATTCCCAACAACGATGTTTTTTATCAGGCCGTTTCTGCCAACGATAACGGTTCGGTATTAAATCAACTTCCGTGGGGATATTACCAATTCGAAGAAAGACGTGAACATACTTCAGAAAATGTAAACATTTTCACCGACCGAAGTTTGTATCGTCCCGGGCAAACCGTGTTTTTTAAAGCCATCGCTACCACAACATCGGGCGATAAATCACAAATTGCGCCCAATAAATCCATCGAATTTATCTTGCGCGACGCCAATTATCAGGAAATCTCCAAACAAACATTGAAAACAAACGAATTTGGTTCCGTTTCGGGCGAATTTGTGCTTCCGCAAGGATCGCTGACGGGCTTTTTCAATATTACCACCAACAACGGCAGAATTGGTTTCCGGGTGGAAGAATACAAACGCCCAACGTTTGAAGTTACGTTCGATAAAATAGAAAAAACCTACAAATTCGGCGAAGAAATCACGTTGAAAGGCAAAGCCGAAAACTATTCGGGCATTAAATTGCAAAACGCCAACGTGAGTTATCGCATTACGCGCCAACAATTGTGGTGGTGGCGATGGGGCGGTGCACCCGAGCATTTTGCCGAAGGCATTGCCGTAACCGATGAAAACGGAGAGTTCATCATCGCTTTCACGCCGCAAAAAACCGATGAAAGCGCTTCGTCGCGCGCCATTTACACCTTTAATGTGGAGGCGTCGGTTACGGACGTAAACGGCGAAACGCGGTTAGGCAATTATTCCGTTACCGTGGGCGATATTTCGATGATTTTGAGCGTGGAAATGCCCGATAAGTTAGAGCAAACGTCGGCTGAAAAAATCGTTATTTCTGCCAAAAACTTAGACGGAAACGATATCAACGCGTCGGGAACGTATCAAATTTTCTCGCTGCACGAAAACGATTCCATCAATCAACAAGTATTGCAAGGCAATTTTGAAAGCGGCGAACAAACAGCGTTGAAAGAGCAGTTGAAAAAACTGCCGTCGGGAAAATACCGTATCAAGCTGCAATCGAAAGACGACCGCAGAAACGACATCACTGCCGAAAAAGATTTCGTGTTATTCAGTTATTCCGATAAGCGACCGCCCGTGAAAACCAACGAATGGTTTGTGGTGAAAAACAACACATTTTCGTCAAACAAACCGGCCGAAATTATTCTCGGTGCCACCGATAACATCAATGTGCTGTACGAACTTTGGCAAGAAAACAACCTGTTGGAGCGGAAATGGATAAACATCAACAACGAAAATCGGTTGTTTGCTATTCCATACAAAGCGGAATACAAAACCGGCGTAACGTTAATGCTGACGTATGTGAAGGACGAAAAATTCTATCATCACTACACACAACTTGTTTCCGAAAAAGAAAAAACGGGATTGGATGTGAAATTGGATGTGTTCCGCGATAAAATCCGCCCCGGCACCAACGAAGAGTGGCGAATTTCAGTAATAGATGCCACCGGAAATCCTGTTATGGCAGAAGTTTTGGCATCGATGTACGACTTTTCGCTCGACCAAATTTATCCCGCTCCAAAATGGATGTTAGTGTTGCCGCAATTTTATAATTATAGGACGGTTGCTTCTTTGCAAAGAGACCAATCTTTCAATCCGTTGCAGATAAACGGATACATTCCGCAAACGTTTAAGGACGTGAGAGCGTTTGAATTTGACCGGTTTAACTGGTATGATTTGTCGCTTTATCATTATGGGAAAATGATGTTTCGTGGGGCGGTATCGGAAGCTCGGGTTGAGAGTTATGCTTCGCCCTCCCCAATGGCGAAAGCAGGAGCCATTCAAATTGTTGCAGAAGACGCTGCAAGCAATGTTTTAGCTGAAGAAGAAATATATTCTGCAAAGGACGATGCACCACTAATTTCTGCTGAAACCCAACCTCAAATCCGCCGCAATTTCAACGAAACCGCCTTTTTCTTCCCGCAATTGCGCACCAACGATAAAGGCGAAACGCAAATCGCTTTTACTGTTCCCGAAAGCAATACCCGCTGGCGTTTCCGCGTGCTGGCGCACGATAAAAACCTGAATACAGGCGATGCCGAAGCGTTTACCGTATCGCAAAAAGAACTGATGGTTACGCCCAATATGCCGCGATTCCTTCGCCACGGCGACCGCACAAGCATATCTACCAAAATTTCCAATTTATCGGAGGGAGAAGTCAGTGGAAACGTGAAACTGGAGTTTTTCAATCCCATAACGGATGAGGTTGTAAATACCATTTCGGTAGAAAATCAATCGCAACCGTTCTCGTTGGCAAAAGATGCTTCATCGGATGCGTCGTGGACGTTTGATGTGCCGAGCGATATCGATGTTATCGGCGTGCGGATTGTGGCGCAAAGCACATCGTTCAGCGATGGCGAACAACACGCGCTGGCCGTTCTTCCCAACCGGATGCTCGTTACCGAAAGCATGCGGATGGACGTGAACGGCACGCAAACCAAAGAATTTACGATGGACAGATTGACGAACAAGCAATCGAATACCATCGAAGATTACCGCCTGACGTTGGAATTTACATCCAATCCTGCGTGGTATGCCGTGCAGGCGCTTCCGGTTTTGAGCAACCCCGAAAGCGATAACGCCGTTTCGTGGTTTGCCTCGTATTATGCCAACACGCTCGGAATGCATATCTCGAAAGCCTATCCGAAAGTTTCGGCAATGATTGACGCGTGGAAAAAACAGGGCGGAGATTCCGAGACGCTATTGTCGAATCTCGAAAAAAATCAGGAACTCAAAAACGTATTGTTGGAAGAAACGCCGTGGGTACTGGAAGCCAAAAATGAATCGGAACAAAAGCAAAAACTCGCGCTCTTGTTCGATTTGAACCGCAGCCAAAACCTTACCCGGCAGGCCATCGATAAACTCAAAGAACTGCAAACCACGCAAGGCGGATGGAGTTGGTTCAAAGGTTTTTATCCAAGCCGCAGCATCACGCAATACGTTCTTTACGGATTCAATCAGTTGAAAGAGCTTAAAGCTACTGAATTTACCAACGAAATCCGTACGATGCAAACTCAAGCCGTTTCGTATATCGATGGCGAAGCCGTTCGCAGTTTCGAGCAACTGAAACGTTACAACAAAGATTGGCGAAACATCAAATCCATTTCGGTTTACGATTTGGAATACCTGTATGTTCGCTCGGCTTATAGCCAATATCCGCAGGATGCCAAAACAAAGGAAATGGTGGATTTTTATACATCGGTTGTGGAGAAAAACTGGACGCAATTCGGTTTGTATGAGCGTTCGCTTATCGCTGTGCTGATGCAGAAAAACGGAAAATCGGCCATCGTGCAGGATATCCTGAAATCGTATCGCGAACACGCGACCATCAGTGATGAAAGGGGAATGTTCTGGGCAAACAACCGCGCGCACGTATTTATGTCGCAATCGGCCACGTCGGTGCACACGTTCATAATGGATGCCTTCCGCGTTGCCGGCGCAAAAGCCGATGAAATGGACAATATGAAAGGCTGGCTCTTGAAACAGAAACAAACGCAACTGTGGGAATCCACACACGCCACAATGGATGCCGTTTACGCGCTGTTAAGCACGGGTAGCGATTGGTTCTCATCCGAAAATAAAACCACCGTAACCATTGCCAATAACCGAATTGAGCCTTCCAAACAGGAACTCGGCACGGGATATTTCAAGGAAACGTGGCACAAATCGGAAATCATTCCCCAAATGGGAAAAGTAAAGATCGAAAACAGCGGAAACGCACCGGCCTGGGGCGCACTCTATTGGCAATATTACGAAGATTTGGATAAAATTACCAAAACCGATGCTTCGTTGGATGTGGAAAAATTGTTGTTTGTGGAAGAAACCGATGCATCGGGCAGAAAGCTTATCCCGATCACGGAAAACCGTCCGCTGAAAGTGGGTGATAAAGTAATCGTTCGACTAACTATTCGCACCGACCGAGATTTGGAATTCGTGCATCTGAAAGATATGCGCGCTGCCGCTTTCGAACCCGTGGAACAACTTTCGGACGTGAAATGGCAAGGCGGAACCATCTATTATCAGACATCGAAAGATGCGTCCACCAATTTCTATTTCGATGTGCTGCCGCGAGGAACCTACGTTTTCGAATACGGCGTTTTCGTTACCCGAGCGGGCGATTATTCCAACGGAATTACCACCGTTCAGTGTATGTACGCGCCGGAATTTACGTCGCATACGGCGGGAATTCGGGTTCAGGTGAAAGAGTAAAATTTACACACATCGGTGAAAATAACGTTAAATACGAAACAATTTTTAAACTAAATGGTTATTTTTGTGTCGGAATAAAGGTTAAAAGAAGATTTTTTTGAAAATGAGTGAAGTTATATCCATACAATATCCCGATTCATTGGCGCTTTCTCTTAAAATGAAAGACCGTGAATTTAAGGATGAGATGAAAAGGTTGTCCCTTATCAAATTGTATGAATTAGGAAAAATTTCATCAGGAACGGTTGCTGAATTATTGGAAATAAGCAGGATTGATTTTCTCGAAATGCTCGGAAAATACAACGTTTCGTATTTCGGAAATAAAAGTATCAGTGAGTTAGAGTCGGATGTGGCTAATGCGTAAAGTTGTTTCCAATACAACGCCAATACTGTCTTTGTTGAAAATTGACAAACTCAGTTTATTGAAAGAGTTATACGGAAAAATAACCATTCCTTACGCTGTATATCAGGAAATTGAAAAGGGTGTCGATAAGCCTTACTATAAGGATTTAAGTAAAATAGATTGGATTGATATTAAACACTTGACAACGCCAAGTTTTCCGGCTTATCATATTGATTTAGACCTTGGTGAAACTGAAGTTTTGTTGTTATCAAAGGAGTTAAATGCTGATTTAGTCATTATTGATGAAATATTG
>CAKTUP010000131.1 GCA_934621705.1 uncultured Petrimonas sp. | reverse complement strand
GATTTACGAATTAACCGTCAAAAATGCGTCTGCCTGCCCCATCGCTTTCGGAGTGTTGGACAGATTGACAAAACTTTAGCAATAAAAACAAAAGCTTTATATTACAACTGCAATAAATTGATTTTAAATGAATAAAATAATATCAAATCTGTTTTTTATCGTTTTTTTGAGTGCTGTTTTCACCTCCTGCGATACTTCTCAAAGTTTACAGAAAAACAATCAGGTTCATGGTGATACTATTACGCTGAAAAAAGGAATTCCGCTTTACGATCCCACCAACAGGTTTATCGTGATGCTGGATTCCGTTCTTGCGGATTCGCGCTGTCCAAAAGGAGTAACGTGCGTTTGGGAAGGCAACGCCACCGTTAACATCCAATTTAATAACCTGCAAAAAGAAGTTCAGCAGGATTTTAATCTCGATACGCATCAATCGTTCAACAACGACACCACGCTCAATAATTATTACTTTAAGCTGCTCGAACTCAACCCTTTTCCGGAAAACGAAAAAACTATCCGGCAGCAGGATTATTCCATAAAAATCATCGTAAAAGAGATTTAAAAAGGAATTTCAGTTCAAAATTACCCTCAAAACATACTTTAATCAAAGATTTTTCCTATTTTTGCGTGAGTCGTAAATTATGGAATATCAGGTTGAAACATATTACAAAAAGGAGGATGTTCCTCCTCTTGCCGATGTGAAGTTTTTTCACTACGTATCTTCTTTTGACTGGAACAAAAATATTTCGTATTACACGCCTTTGATGCTTGTTGTATTTCGCGACGAAAAGCCCGTTGCATCCATGTTTGCGCTTATTATGCGCATCAACCGGTTCTTGTATGGCTCCGTTTTTAAGCGGTGTTATATTTCGCAGCAACCCGCTTTTTTTGACGACGATGCCGATAAAATAGAGATTTTCGACCTACTTATTTCTTCGCTGGTAAAGGAAGTGGAAAACAAGGTTTTCTTTATTGAATACCGCAACATCAACGATGCCGTTTTCGGATACAAAGGCTTTCGGGAAAATGGTTTTTACTCGGTTAAGTGGATAAATGTGAGGAATTCGTTACAACGAAAACGTAAAATCTGGGACCAATTATCGGCCACGCGAAAAAATCAGGTGAATAAAGCCCGGCGAAAAGGAGTAACCATTGAAGAACTCACATCGTACGATAAATTGCGGGAAATTTATAAGCTGATCACCAAATCGAAGAACTGGAAAATATCGAACAAGTTTCCGCCTTATCAATACTTCGTGAATTTCTTTCACGACTATATTTCCGAAGGAAAGGGAAAAATACTGATCAGCCGGTATAACGAAAAAATCATCGGCGGCATAATTCTCGGATTTGAGCAAAAAACGGTTTACGTGCTTTATTTCTGGGGAAAGGAAAAAAGCCACAAAACATATTATCCCACCGTTTTCACCATTTATTCGGCTATGGAAATGGCTGAAAAAGAGGGTTATGAATTTTTCGATTTTATGGATTCGGGATACCTGAACATCAATGCCGGAAAACCCCGTTTCCTGCTCCAATTCGGCGGAAAACCCAAGGCAACACGGCGCTGGTACCGCTTCAACTGGCGATTGCTGAACTTCTTTGCCAAAAAAATATACGATTAACTCCTCTCCAATTCTTGTCAATGCAAAATTGTGTAAACAATTACGCATGCACTCGATTGCACAACCCTCGCAAGTTTAAATAAAGTTAAGGGAACGCACTTTTTCGTTGTTTAGTTTGGTTATAAATAAAAAGCATGCTATATTTGCATCGTGTTTTTCATGGTATTAGATTTAAGGTTAACAATGGAGATTGGTTGTCGTGAGACAACCATTTTCTTTTTATATAGTTAAGAGCATTTCTAATTTCTAATTTTCTCAACCTCACTTCTCATCCTTAAACCTCTCCCACAAAGCAGAATGAATAATTTCCCTGGATTTATCGATTAACGCGGGAATATCGGCTTCAGTTAAGTTTTCGGTAGGTATGGGTGGGTGTATTATCAGCTCCAGTCTGCTGGGTTTCAGCGATAACGAGCCGCGTTTCATCACATCGAAAGGCCCGTTTAGCGTTAACGGAACAATGGGTAATTTAAGGTCGTAAGCAATTTGGTAGGCGCCGCGTTTAAAACGTCCCAGTTTTCCGGTTCGTGAGCGGGCTCCTTCGGGAAAAAGCATAATGGAAACGCCATCGATAATCTTGGCTTTAGCTTCTTTAATGGTGTTGGCCCGCGCTGCCGCGCTTGAATTATCCACAAAAACGTGTCCTGCCATTTCCGATGCATATCCTACCAGCGGAATTTTCCGCAAGCTGGCTTTTTGCACCCATTTAATGTTCTGATCCAAAAAACCATACGTTAAAAAAATATCGAAAGCGCCCTGATGATTGGCTACAAAAATATAAGATTGCTTGGGATCGAGATTTTCGTGTCCCCGGCTTTTTATCCGGCACAAGGCCAGCCAGCAGGCCGACCTCGACCACCATTTCGGCGGAACATATCCCCAATAGCGGCTTCCGAAAATGGGCGCGAAGATCATTACCGTTACTGCCGTTAAAACAGTAAACACAGTGAAGATGGGCGCAAAAACGAGCCACTGATACAAAAACATCAATACTTTTTTTAACAACCTCATAACACGGAATTAAACTATGAAGCAAAAATAATCAATTTTTGATATTCTTTGAGTATAAAATGAGGTAGTTTCTCAACTTCAGGAAAGATTTTGCTATCACATTTAAATTTTTAGCCTAAATAATTTTATTATTTGTGGAATTTTGTGTTTATTTGTGCTACGAAATCAAAAACATAATATATAAACACACATGAAAGAATTAGCAAAGTATTCAGGCGTTATAGTAATGATTGTTGGCGTGCTGATTTTGGCAATCCCGTTTTTTAGCGGAACAACCACAAACACAACCCTTTTAATTGGATTACTATTGGTAGTTCAGGGTTTTTTGGGGTATCTCTTTGTCAACAATATGAAAAAAGGAACGCTGGTGAGCAACATTGTTTGGGCAATTATCCTGCTGGTTATTCCTTATTTTCTTTTTGTAGCAATGAAAAATCTGGCATACAGCAAAGAAGAATTTGCGCTGTACAATTAATTAGAACAACAGTAAAGCACACAAAAAAGAGGATTTTAAAAATCCTCTTTTTTTTATTTTACGGCATCCGGTAAATGACGCTGTTTATATTCATTCCCGCGCCTACCGATGCAAGCACCAAATTATCGCCGGAAGAAATGTCATGCCCGTTCATTTCCCCCCTCATTACCATATCGAGCAACGTGGGAACGGTGGCAACCGATGAATTCCCCAGCCAGGAAATGGTCATCGGCATTAACGATTCGGGAATGTCGTTTAGATTATAGAGTTTGAAAAGCCTTTTCAGGATGGCATCGTCCATTTTGCCGTTGGCTTGATGGATCAATACTTTTTTCACGTCGTTTACGTGTAGTTTCAATTTATCCAATGCCGATTTTATGGCTTTGGGCACATTTTCCAGTGCGTATTGATACAAACGGCGACCGTTCATTTTCAGGTACAAATCTTTCTTTTCGGCCAATTCCTTGTTGTAAGAATATCCCATGTGGAGCAAATTCACGTAATCGATGGCATCGCTTCGCGAGTTGTGGCCGAGAATTCCAACGGGCGTCTCGCTCTCCAACGCTTCCACAACGGCTGCACCGGCTCCGTCGGCATAGATCATGCTGTCGCGGTCGTGCGGATCGGATATTCTGGATAAGACATCGGCGCCGATAACCAGCACTTTTTTGGCATCGCCCGAGCGGATGTAATAATCGGCCTGAATAAGCGCCTGCACCCATCCCGGACAACCGAACAAAACGTCGTATGCCACGGCATTGGGATTCTGAATACCGAGTTTTGCCTTCACCCGCGATGCCAGCGACGGCAACACGTCTATGCGCGTATCCTGAACTTTGGTTTCGCCGAAGTTGTGCGCTACAATCACGTAATCAAGCTCTTCCCGCTCAATTCCTGCTGATTCAATGGCTTTTTCGGCAGCCTCAAGCGCCAAATCCGATGTGGTTTGATGGTCTTCGGCATATCTTCGTTCGGAAATAGTGGTTATTTCTTCGAATTTATCTACGATTTCGCGATTCTCTTTATCGATCTTTTCACCTGTCGATTCCAGAAAATCGTAATTCAGAAAGTCATCGTTTCTCACCACTTTCAATGGAACAGAGCTTCCTGTGCCGGTGATAAGGCTGTATAATTTTTTCATATTCTCTTTTTTCTACTTAATAACCTAAAGATGGGGCAAAGATACGAATTTAAATCAGAACGATTTTTGTATTTCCCGATTTTTCGGTTCTATATTTCTTTTTTCCACACAAAACCACGCAGCGTTTAGCTCAATCCCAGTTCTTTTGCCAGCAATTGATAGCCTTTCCGGCGTCCTTCCATCTGCGAGTACAAATCGAAAATGATGATTTCGTCCACCATTGTATCTTTTGCCCACCGCGAAAGCTTTTCGGCTACTTTATCGGGCGATCCGATGACAAATTTCTGCATAACGCTTTGTTTCACTGCCTCTTCCTGAAGCGAATAGTTGTAGGATAACGCTTCTTCGAAAGTGGGGTTCACGATGTTTTTTCCGGTGGTCAGCAGCGTCCAGTGCAAAATGGCGGGAGCCGCCTGATAATAGGCTTCTTCGTCGGTTTCGGCCGTAAAAACCATGATGGACAGAATGCTTTTGGGTTCCTGCAAATAAACCGACGGGCGGAATCGCTCCCGATACATTTTCAGTACCGGAACTGCCAGATCCGCGTTTATCTGCGCGGCAAACACAAAGGGCAATCCTTTTTCCAGCGCGAACTGAACGCCACCGGTGCTTGAGCCGAGCATGTAAACTTCGGGTGTGAGCGACGGATCGGGAGACGCTTTGATATTGGCAAACGGATGATTTTCGGGTAAATTGTGGCCGAAAAAACCCAATAGTTCGGTCAATTGGTCGGGGAAAATGTCGTGTTTGATCACGTCCCACGAGCGCCGAAGCGCGAACGCCGTTCGTCCGTCGGTTCCCGGCGCACGGCCGATACCCAGATCAATCCTGCCGGGATGCAGCGCTTCCAGCATGGCAAATCGTTCGGCAACGTTGAGTGCGCTGTGGTTGGGCAGCATAACTCCGCCCGTTCCCACCCGAATCCGATCGGTTTGCGAAGCAACATGCGCCACCATAATTTCGGGGAACATGCTCATTATCATAGAGGTATTGTGATGTTCCGCAAACCAGTATCGGGTATAGCCTAATTGATCGGCCAGTTTGGCAATTTCGGTGGAATTGTTCAGCACTTCCGAAGCGGTTTTGGTTTCTTCGGTGAATTTTGCGAGATCGAGTATGGAGAGTTTTAG
>CAKTUP010000130.1 GCA_934621705.1 uncultured Petrimonas sp. | reverse complement strand
GTTGGTGAAGTTGAAAGTGAATCCTTGATTTTAGTACCTTGTTTTACGGCATCTTACTTGTCGCCGTGTACGCATCATGAAAGAAAATAAGCGTAGCGTTTTTAGCTTTTATTTCGTCTAAAAAACGCTTTTTTTCTTCCATGGCTAATGCTGCGTTGTTGTCGTAAGCCGATAACCAACCAAGCGGCAGATGTACGGAAGTGGGAACAACATCCGCCGGAGAAACTATTTTCTCACCTTCATTATCGAAAAACACAACAATTTGTCCCGGCGTGTGTCCGTCGTAAAGTTTCAAGGTTACGTTTTCGCAAAGCGATTGGTCTGAATCTATCAATTTCAGTTGCCCGGCTTCGAAAACGGGTTCGATATTTTCGGGGAAAAACGAAGCTGCTTCGTAAAGCATCGGATTTCGGTAGTTGTCCCATTGCGTTTGGCTCAGCCAATATGTGGCGTTGGGAAAGGCGGGTACAACATTCTTGCCTTTGTCTAAAACGGTTCCGCCACCGCAATGGTCGAAATGCAAATGAGTGAGCACCACATCGGTAACTTTCCCGGGCGAATAACCGATTTTCTCAATTTCGGTTCTCAAATCCTTTAAATCGTGCGGCTGATAATATTTCAATTTGTCCAGTTGTTTGTCGCCCGCGCCACAATCTACCAGAATTTTTCGGTCATCGGTTTCGATAAACATACACCGCATTGTCATCAGACACATGTTGTTATCGTTGCAGGGATATCGTTTGTTCCAATATTTTTTTGGTATCGGCCCAAACATAGCTCCGCCGTCTGCCCGGAAATAACCTGTTTCAATTGTGTGGAAGTTTGCCATTTTCGTAGTACTTTTGTGCAAAAATAGAAAGAAAAGTTCAGAGTTCAGAGTTTACAGTTCAAAGTTTAGGTGGCAACAGTTGTACCAACGCGAAAACTCATAACTCAAAACTTATAACTCAAAACTCGGAAAATGGCAATTTACACCGGCTCAAACAAACATCTTGGCGGAACGGAAACCGTCGCTAGAAAAGAGACATTTTTTTATGGATTGGTTCAGAAAAACGTGCTGATAACCGGCGCGAACGGACAATTGGGGCAGGAATTGAAGCAGCTATCCGAAAAAATGAATACTCCGTTTCGGTTTATTTTTACCGATTACGATGTATTGGATATCACCGATTTGGCGCAAGTGCAACATTTCGTAACCGAAAACTCCATCGAATACATCATCAATTGCGCCGCTTACACGGCGGTGGATAAAGCCGAAACCGACGAGGAAACGGCTTACAAGGTGAATTCCCTGGGAGTAGAAAATCTGGCCAAATCCGACGCTAAGATCATTCATATTTCCACCGATTATGTGTTTGATGGTACGGCAACCGAGCCATACCAGGAGAATGCGCCAACTAATCCGCTTTCGGTTTACGGAAAATCGAAATTGAAAGGCGAAGAGGCTATTCAAGAGTTTGCCAAAGAATGGATTATTATCCGCACATCGTGGTTGTATTCCGAGTTTGGTAATAACTTTGTGAAAACGATGCTTCGACTGATGAACGAACGCGAAGAACTAAACATCGTTGCCGACCAGTGCGGTACGCCGACTTATGCTGCCGATTTAGCGGAAATGATTTTGCTGATGCTGGAAGCGGACGAATGGAAATTGGGGATTTATCACTTCTCAAACCTGGGCGAAACCACCTGGTTTGGATTTACCGAAAAAATAAAAGAACTGGCTGCCATTGAGGGTTGCCGGTTAAATCCCATTCCGACCAGCGAGTACAAAACAGCCGCCTCAAGGCCGATGTACAGCGTATTGGATAAATCGAAAATACAATCGGCTTACGGGGTGGTTATTCCGCAGTGGGAGGAAGCACTGGAAAGGTGTTTGGGGAAATTACTAATTTCTAATGACTAATTGCAGATTATTTTGAATCGAGTGATTATTGTGCGATTTTCGGAGTATTTATTTTGTTTTTTGTAATATTTAGTTATCTTTGTATTCATAATTAAAGAAAATGCACGTCATATCGCACAAAAGACTGAGAATTTTTTACGAACTTCATCCCGAAGCTAAAACGCAATTAGAGCATTGGTATGATGTAGCAGAAAACGCCGAATGGAAAAATTTTGGTGATATTAAGAGAGATTTTAATAGCGTGGACAGTATTGGAAATCAACGATATGTATTTAATGTCAAGGGAAATGATTTCAGGCTGGTAGTTGTGATAAAATTCACGTTGAGTCGAATTTTTATTCGTTTTGTAGGCACTCACAAAGAATATGACAAAATTGATTGCACAACCATTTAACATTGAATTTTTATGAAAAGAGAAATAACTGAAACTATTTATAATATGGCTCTTTCGCGAATTGAAGAACTTTTGCCTGTAGTAACTGACGAAACATCTGTTGACGACCCAAAAAGTGTAGAACTGTGCTTGATGGCAGACATTGTGGAAGAATACGAAAAACTGCATTTCCCGATTGCAAAGCCCGATTTCAAAGAAGTGATAAAATTGCGATTGGAAGAAGAAAATATGCAAAAGAAAATATTTGCCGAGCGGATTGGCGTATCGCCGAGTCGTGTTAGCGAATACCTTTCGGGCAAAGCGGAACCAACTTTAAAAGTCGCAAGTGCCATTTGCCGCACATTAAATATAAGAGCGGATGTGGCATTGAGTTTGTGAAAAACAGAAATTAGAAATTAGATACTTCCTATAGTCAGCATGACATTGGTTTTGTCATTCTGAATCAAGTGAAGAATCCGTAAAAAGCTAATAGCCAAAAGCTAACAGCTAACAGCCAAAAAATGACTTTACAACAAGAAATACAGCGCCGGCGCACGTTCGCCATCATCAGCCACCCCGACGCGGGAAAAACCACGCTCACCGAAAAACTGCTGCTTTTTGGCGGCGCCATTCACGTGGCGGGAGCCGTGAAATCGAACAAGATAAAGAAAACTGCCACATCCGACTGGATGGAAATCGAACGGCAGCGCGGAATTTCGGTGGCTACATCGGTAATGGGATTTGAATACGGCGATTATAAAATCAATATTCTCGATACGCCCGGCCACCAGGATTTTGCCGAAGACACGTATCGCACACTCACGGCCGTGGACAGCGTTATTGTGGTAGTGGACATCGCCAAAGGCGTGGAAACGCAAACTCGGAAACTGATGGAAGTTTGCCGCATGCGCCATACGCCGGTAATGATTTTCGTGAACAAACTCGACCGCGAAGGAAAAGACCCGTTCGAAATTCTGGATGAACTGGAAGAAGAACTTCAAATTGCCGTGCGGCCGCTGAGCTGGCCCATCGATATGGGCGAACGCTTCAAGGGTGTGTACAACCTGTATCAAAATAGCCTCGATTTATATCAGCCCAGCAAGCAGACCGTTACCGAATCGGTTCACCTCGATATTCAATCGCCGGAGGTGGCGAAATATATCGGTGAAAAATTGTCGAAAAAGTTGGGCGATGATATTGAACTCATATCGGAAGTGTATCCCGAATTCAATCGTGAAGATTATCTTGCCGGAAAACTGGCGCCCGTATTTTTTGGCTCGGCGCTTAACAATTTCGGAGTGAAAGAACTCCTGGATTGCTTTGTGCAGATTGCGCCGTCGCCCAAGCCGATTCAAACCGAAGAGCGTGTGGTGGATCCTTACGAAGAGCCGTTTTCGGGGTTTATCTTCAAAATTCACGCCAATATGGATCCCAACCACCGTTCGTGCATTGCCTTTGTGAAAGTGTGTTCGGGCAAGTTTGAGCGAAACGTGAATTACAAGCATGTGCGATTCAATCGGCAACTCAAATTTTCATCGCCAACGGCGTTTATGGCGCAAAAAAAAGAGATTTTGGACGAAGCTTTTGCCGGCGATATCGTGGGATTGCCCGATAACGGAAACTTCAAAATAGGCGATACGCTTACTTCAGGCGAAGAATTGCACTTCAAGGGCTTGCCCAGTTTCTCGCCCGAAATGTTCAAGTACATCGAAAATGCCGACCCCATGAAATCGAAACAACTGCAAAAAGGCATCGAGCAGTTGATGGACGAAGGCGTGGCGCAATTATTCACCAATCAGTTCAACAACCGAAAAATTATCGGAACCGTGGGACAACTTCAGTTTGAAGTGATTCAGTATCGGCTTCTGCACGAATACGGCGCGCAATGCCGCTGGGAGCTTATCAACCTGTACAAAGCGTGCTGGATTGAGAGCGACGACGCCGCACAATTGGAAGATTTCAAGAAACGGAAATACCAGTATATGGCGAAAGATAAAGAGGGTAGGGATGTTTTTCTTGCCGAATCCAACTATTTGTTAATGATGGCGCAGCAGGATTTTAAGAATATTCGCTTCCATTTTACGTCGGAATATTAGGAAGTTTCTTTTATCTGTGGGACTTGTGTTAAAAATGATTTGTTTGATGTGAAAATGAGGTTTTTATATTAATAATGAAAAAGTTTTTTGCGGGTATTTTATAAAATTTCTCTAAGATTTCCTTCAACCCCGCATCTTGCAAAACCCCTGTTGAACTAAACCTTCGTTAGCCCTGTCTTTTGCTCCTTATTGTTACCTTTGCAAAGTTAATAAAACGTTTTAATCAACAGAATTCCTCGAGGCTTGCCTCGGGGTCAACTCTCACGAAACCGGAGGTTTCTAAAAGATAAAGCGTTATCTTTGCTGTCTTATGGAAGACGAACATATTTACAAGCGTCACAACAAGACATTGTTGCTTTATCATATTGTTTTACCAATTAAATATCGCAGAAAGGTAATTACAGAAGTAATAGGTCTTTCTTTGAAGTCGATATGTTTGGAAATATCTGCTCGTTACGAAATTTCTTTTTTAGAAATAGGTTACGAGTGTAATCATGTCCATTTTTTATTGCAAAGTGTTCCTTCTTATTCAGTAACAGCAATAGTAACGAAACTAAAGAGTTTGAGTGCCCGTGAGTTGTTTTTGAGACATCCGGAAGTCAAGAAACAGTTATGGGGTGGCAGTTTTTGGACCAGTGGTTATTATGCTAACACTGTTGGTTTATATGGTAGCCGTGATGTAATCAAAGCCTATGTTTCTAATCAAGGCAGTGAGAAAAAGTATAAAAAGCTATACGATGGACAGCTTAGACTATTCGACTAACCCGAGGGGGCTGTCTCTACTTTTGAGACAGCCCCTGTTCATTAATCAACATTATGACAACAAAAAAAAGACTTCCGATGAATTAAGAGAAAACAAACTGCTGAACCGTGCCTGCCGTGAAGTGGTGGGTTTTAGTGAACAATTGGCTCGTTTCGAGCGTAATGTTTCCGTTTTGGGGCGCAGCCGTAAAACTTTTGAGAACTACTCACGGCACGTGGCGGCCATAGCGCTTCACTTCGGCTGCCTGCCCACCGAGCTGGAAC
>CAKTUP010000129.1 GCA_934621705.1 uncultured Petrimonas sp. | reverse complement strand
TATTGAGAAGTATTTGTCGGAGTTGGAGGAGGGGAGTAGTGCACAATAAAAAAACCGCTCGGGTGAAGAGCGGTTTTTTTATAATAGGGTAAAAAACTTATGGCTTTGCCCACCAAAGAGGAGTATGCACATCGTCTTTACCACCCAATAAGCCGGACTTACGCTCCGTATTGCTTTGGCAACCATGTTTGCACATAAAAAACGGAAAAGCAAAAGCGGACTTTTATATAACCTACTCAAACTTGCCTGTTTCCGTGCTTGTGGAAGGTGTTGCGGAAAATGGCGACACATTCAGAGCTTACAAGGAAATCGCATACTGATACAACTCGAATACTTGTTCTACGGAATCGAAATTCGTTTCGTTTTCATCCATATAGGTTTCTAAATCGGCCCGTTTTTTCTTCGGAAATGCTTTCAAAAAACTTCTTTTGTTGTAGAAACTTTTGTTTCGTTTGCCCACTTGTATTTTATACTCCTTGTGCACATCCGCAACCATGCGTGCATTTTCTCTAATACCGCTTATAATCCCTTTTCCCGACAGGGAAGAGTAACTATCTACCGATGCCGTTTCTGAAGTTCCACCGTAGGATATTTTATCGGGAGCTTTCTTTTTCATGCCTGAGTATAAAACCCAAAACCGAGGCTCAGCTTGGATAACTTCAGTGGCTTCGCCCTCCGACATAAGAAATACTCGTGAGCCGATTTGCATGTTTACCACCATTTCCGGTTCTGTAAACTCCTTTTCCAAGTTATCGGCATTGTCTGTGAAAACATATTTTCCCGTTATCAAATTAAAATTCAACGGCACGGCAAACCGCCTGCCATCTTTGTATTGCACAAATCCGTCTTGAAATTCCTCGAAAAGATAGGAGGATAGAGTTTGTGCCGTTACCCCAATAAAAATGCACAGAAGAAATAATGTAGAAAAAATTTTAATTTTCATTTACTGAATCGTTAAATTAATTAAGGGTGCTGCGCTGGCAACACCCTTAGTTTAAGAATTGTTATTAGATACTTAGTTGGGAGCAAATACCACCCTAAGTTCATACAAACGCGTAGCTTGTGGTACACCGGCAGGACGATATGCTATGTTTTTTACTAAATATCGATGAGGCTTAGTGAAGTCTCCCGGTTTTCCCATTGGCGGAGCATCATTAATAGGCTCTAATACGCAATCATAGGTTGCTACATAAAGAAAGTCTACTACTAATTCGTTCTTTTTAACCGGAAGTTTTATTTTTTCTGAACGATTGTTTACGACAGGAGCAACAAGTTCAAATTCTCCTCCGGAAAACTTGCTGCCGTCAAATAGAAATCCTTTATTAGCTGTTTGGTGTGTAGCATGATCGGTAGCCACCACTGTAGCTACATATAGCTCACCACCCGGAGCACTTGCATCTTTTTCAATTTTTACGCCTCCAGCAGATTCTCCCGGTTGTACAATCGTGCCGTCGCTCAAAGTTACGGGAGCATTTGTATTGTTTTTCCAAGGCTGGTCTGTTCTTCCAATTTGTCGGGTATCAATGTAATTCTCTACCCATCTGTCCCAGTTTACTGCATAGATTTTATTTTCGAATAATTGTCTTGAACGAACAGCAAAATATCTTATGCCAACTTCAGAATAAGTCGCTTCAGGAGCCTCTTCGTACACCAATCCTTTTTCGCAACTCGAAAAAGTGAGGCTTCCGAACATTAAGGCAACTCCTATAAATAATTTATGATATAATGTTTTTTTCAGCATAGTTGTATTTTTATTAATTTTCTAATTTATAACCATCCCATCCGGGGTTTTGCTGCAATTGAGTATAATCTTTGAGGATAGTCAAAGAGAAAGGAGCAAAATAATACCTACTATGATCAAACTTCCTACGATATTGTTCGGTTGTCATTCTGTAGGTTTTAATTTGAGGTGTGAAATATCCCTCTCCACCGGGTTGAACCGGGTATCCATTCTCTCCCACTTTGTTACTTTCAACACCTTTGCGGAAGATGTATAAACCACGGGAGGCATTGTTTAATTCTTCGATAGTTGATTTACCTTCGGCTTCACCCCAGCGCAACAAGTCAAAATACCTGAATCCCGGAGCTTCGAAAGCGAACTCTAAACGGCGTTGGAGTTTCATCTCTTCGTACAAGTCATTTCCCTCGTAGTTTGAGAGACCGGCACGATTACGTATTTGATTGATATATCCTGTGGCTTCTGCTGTTTGTCCTAATTTTATTCCTGCTTCTGCACCGTTCAGCAAAACCTCTGCATATCGAATATTGAAGTAACTTGTTTCACGCTGGTTCTTATTAAGCGTTCCGTCATCATTAAATCTATTAAATTGCGAATATTTTCTCGAATAGTACCCTGTTATTGTTTGTGAAGAACCTCTTCCACCAGGAACGGCAGTCATTCTGTCTACATACCTGTATCCTGTGTGAAGCGAGCTGTATTTTAGCGTGTTAGCAGGATCGCTGTTGTCAATCCAGGTTTGAATAATATAGCGTTCTTCTTCCGGTCCCATATAAGCTCCATCATAAGTTACTGTAGAGTAGAAGCGTTTATCTCTATTTTTAAAGATATCGCGATAATTGGCAGTCGTACCTTCAATTTCACCATCTGAATTAACTTTAACTCCCATGGCTTTAGATTGAGAAGTTTCCCACCATTTTTTCCATTTCCCGTCAGCTTCATCTTTTTGCAAGTAGGCATCCACTAAATCCTGAGTTGGAAATAATCCAGAGCGGAATTCCCATCTAAAAGTTCTGTCTTCGGTGCTGCCATAGTATAGGTCGTCGGGGCCATTTTTGCTTGTGGGGTTGAAACCTCCTCGTTGGTTTTCCTTAAACAATACCGGCCATATAGACTCTCTGCTGGTATGAGATGTAGGACTTGTAAATAAATCCTCATAATCAGTTTCAAGGCTGTATTTACCAATCAAACTTTTTGCTGCATTATAGGCTATTTGATAATAGTGTTGTGCATTTTTCTCAAATTTGAAAAGCCCTTTGGTATCCTGGGTGTATATCCCTTTTGCTGAAGCATCAGCGGCATTTGCTGCGTACAAAGCTACGCGTGAGATAAATGCCGTTGTCACATTTTTGTTTACCATTCCTATCTCTGACCTTCCGTCTGATTTCTCAAAAAAGGCTACGGACTCGTTCAAATCAGATAGAATGTTATCAAATATTTCTTCACGTTTGTTTTGAGGCAAATAAGTCTCGTCTTCAACGGTAAGAGCTTTGCTTACATAAGGAACGGCACCCCAAAATTTTATCATGTCAAAATAAATAAACGCTCTAAAAAAATAGGTTTCTGCCAATAGTTGACTTTTGAGGTTTTCACTTAAAGATGATGAGCCTGTTAATTTCTCCAACCCTAAGTTTACCTTGTATATTCTCCTATAAGCGCTTGCCCAAGGTGCAAGTCCCAATCCACCACTTTCATCGTATCGGCGATAATTGAAACTGTATTGACGATAATCTGCCCAGTCTTGTTCAATATTACCTTGACAATTATCCGACCATTGTTCCGATTGAAACGTGTCGCCGGAGCCGGTAGCTCCCCAAAAATAAAAATCGTTTACATAAGAGCGAGCCAATTGTGGGTTAAGCCAAAAGCGAGTCTCGTCAACCTGTGTGGTTGGCTCCACACCCAGAGGGTCGCAAGCAATAGAGATACCCATAACAAACAAGACGAGCACTCCGCTAAATATAAATTTAAATATCTTATTTTTCATAATTAATTCTATTATTATAATGTTACACTTACACCTAAAGTATACGAACGCTGCGTTGGATAACTACCCAATGAACCGTTATTATTGTAGATAGAGGCTCCTGATGTGATAAACTCAGGATCTTGAAGTCCTTTCAGCGGATACGATTTTTTTGTCCATGTAAGGGCATTCGTCACTACAAAAGATAAGTCGAATCCTTGTATGAAGGAAACATTTCTCAAGATACTTCTTTTCATATCATAGCGCAAACTGATGTTTTTGAGCTTCAAGTAAGAAGCATCAAAAGCCCAAATATCTATGTATGAATATCCGAAACTGTTTCCTGCGGGTGCCGGCATGGGAAGAGCTGCGTCCGGATTTGGATTGCTGGGAGTGTATGCATTTTGAAAGGCATATTGTCCGTAATTCCACATCCAATCTTGCTGGTTACGCATGGGTGAGGGCATTGCGCCTGAGACATGCGTTGCCCCTTGGAAGAATACTTCGAAATCGAAACCATTCCAATCGGCGCCCAATGTTACACCAAATTGAGTTAATGGAGTTGTGCCAGGTACGTTTAGGATGTAATAGTCGGTTTCGCGTCCATCTCCATTTAAGTCAACTAATCTCGGAGAACCTAATGTTCTGTTATTGCCTGCGTGTAGAAATGAATTGTACATCTCGTTCCAATCTGTGTGTAAACCATCAGTTTTTAATCCTAATTGATAAACAGGATGCATTCTTCGTTTTCCAATATTGTCAAATACAGGGGACCACCAATCTGAACTTTTATCGGTATGGCGTGATACCCGTTGATCCCAATATGAGTAGTTTACACCTAAACGATATCCAACTTGGTCTATTTTATCTTGCCAATTAAGCGAAACTTCGAATCCTCCTTTTCTTGAAGTAGAATAAGGTGCATTTATTTGTGGAATGTTGGGCATACCTAAGATGTCTGTACGTATCATCTCATCGGTCATATTCATAATATCACCCTTATTTAAATAAAGATAGGTATCGAATGACCCCGTAAGCCTGTCGCGAAGCAGTCCAAAGTCTAATCCAACTCCGTATTGTGTACTGCTTGACCATTGTAGGTTGTTAGCTATAGAAGAAACACTCCAAGCGACGTTGGGAGTCATTCCTTCTCCAAATAACACTCGGTTGCCACCTTGCGCGTATTGCGTAAGGAAAGAAAATGGATATCCCACTTCGTTTCCAACTAATCCCACACCACCGCGAAGTTTTAGCATGTTCACGATATTTGGATTGACCAAATCTCTAAACCACGCTTCACGTGTGGCCACCCATCCTAATGATACGGCTTGGAAGTATCCCCAACGCTTTTCGGGGCTGTAGCTGAGTGAGCCATTGTAGTTGGCGCTGTATTGGAAAAGGTATTTGTTGTCATAATCATAGGTAACGCGTCCAATATATGATGCAGATCCCCATTCGGTAGATGTTCCCCCACTTGAATCCATTTCGGCACCCAAGTCAAGTTGTGGAGCCAATGTTGTGGGGTATCCTTTTCTCTTTGCTGAAGTCCAATTGGTTTTTCTAATCTGGCTCTGATAGTTTGCCATTGCCGAAAGATTGTGTTTGCCAAAAGAACGGATGTAATCCAATTGGAAAATACCCGTGGTAAGGTTGTATTTATCCCAACGTTGGTACATGTTACTGTTTAAAGGGTTATATGAAGAGAAGGCGGTGGAGTAAGGTGCGTCGTACACATTCTCTTGATCATGATTAAAG
>CAKTUP010000128.1 GCA_934621705.1 uncultured Petrimonas sp. | reverse complement strand
CCACCCGGTTAATATTTCAGTACCGATTTTTCATCAATATCTTTCGCATTATTCACCGGAACCAGCGTAAAGCCCCATTTATAATTCTGGTTTGCCGGAATGCTGTATTCGGGCAACGGGCGGGCGCCCCAACTGTTGTATCCGGCAACGCCCTGCTGTTTCATATCCACACACACTTCCACGAAATTGCGCGGCGTGATATCGTTTATGTGCGTTTGACGCGGACGACGGTTGCGGGCATCTTCGTCTTTCCGGGCGGCAATTTCTTCGCTGCTGAAATTGTTCCACTGATAGGGTCGGGTAGTGGCTTCTTCCGAATCGAAATCTTCTACCGTGTTTCGCAGCGAATTGAATCCGACGGTTTCATCGGCAACAACCATTAAACCGTTTTTGGAACCCGAAAGCGCTACCCAACGGGTATCTGTACGGTGGCCATTTTCCTGCGGACGAACGTAGGGGAAATACATATCATCGGCTGTGGTTTTGTATCGTCCTACCTTTGAACCGGATGCGCGATCAACGTAATTCTCGCCCGGCCCGCGGCCAAAATATTCTACGTTGTTCATCGATACAGGAAGGCGGAATCGCACGCCGATGCGAGGAACAACCAACTCCGAGGAGGCTTTGCGCGCAGCCGTAGCTTCGGGCGATGCCGTAGCCATCAGCGTGGCTTCCGATGCTTCCAACTGAGCGGCTTCCATATTGGTTGAGTGGAATTCAACGTCCACTTTCACAATTCCCGAAGGACGCACGTTGTATTTTACTGTGTAAAGGTTTCCGGCGGCCAGTAAATAGGTAACTTCTACCACGGCATTGTTTCCGTCAGCGTATGCTTTTACATCGGTTACGTTGAAGTTTTTGCTCGATTGTTTCCACACTTGCAAACGATGCGGATTACCGTTTCCGTAATCGTTATCGTTGGGTGCGCGCCAGAAATTGGGCTGAATGCCGAAACCGTTGTCGAAATATTCCGTTCCGCGTACTTTGTAAGACGTAACCGCTCCCTTTTTCTTATCGAAGACAAAAGTCACAGCTGAGGAGCTTACGTTAATCGTATTTCCCGAATCGGAAATTTTGAGTTCTGGATTTCGCGATGTGTCGGTAAACGCTTGTTTGGGCGCGGTTATCGGCAACTTGAACTGTTCAATGGCTACCACGTGTCCTGATGGAACAAAGTGAGCAGCGTTTTTTTGAATTACTTCAAAATTCACGAAATATTCGCTTCCTGCTTTTGCTTGTAAAAGTCCAATGGGAACAGAAACTTCTTTAGATTGCTGCGGCTGCAACGATACCGAAAGCAAACCGTCTGAAACTCGTCTTCCGTTTTCGGTAATGATGTATTTGAACGTATAATCATCTGTATTTGAGAAGTATTGACGATTAATTACCTTAAAAGTTCCTTTGGATAAATCCACCGCTTCAAAAGCGAAGTTTTGGTGCGTATATTTCACTTCGGCCATGGAAGGGTGGGGGGTGCGGTCGGGATTTATGATGCCGTTGCAAAGGAAATTCCCGTCGCTGGGCATATCGGGGCCGCCGTAATCGCCGCCATATTTCCAGAAATGACGACCGTTTTCATCCACGGCGTCCATTCCCTGATCCACCCAATCCCAAATGTAACCGCCTTGCAGGTTCGGGTATTTGTAAATGGCTTCCCACTGAATATCGAGGTTTCCGTTGGAATTGCCCATCGCGTGCGAATATTCCGACGGAACGATGGGGCGGTCGCTTCCTTTCTTCCCGATTTCTTCCAGCCACGCAGCCGATGGATATTGGGGAACGTACATATCGGTATTCATCTCCCAAAGCGAACGTTCGTAATTCACGGGACGATCCATAAAGTAGCGCTCCTGATCTTTCAAGAACTTGTAAGTATGGAAAAAGTTGATACCGTTTCCGGCTTCGTTTCCGAGCGACCAAATGGTTACCGACGGATGGTTTTTGTTGCGTTCGAACATATTTACCGTGCGGTCCATATGCGCTTTTTCCCATTCGGGATGCTTGGCGAGCGAGCGGTCGCCGTAGTACATTCCGTGCGATTCGATGTTGGCTTCGTCGTAAACATACAGGCCGTATTCGCTGCACAGTTCGTAGAAACGGCGTTGCTGCGGATAGTGTGCGAGGCGAACCGTGTTGATATTGTGTCGTTTCATCAATGAAAAGTCCTTGCGCATCAGCTCTTCCGTAACGTAATGCCCGGTTGCAGGATTGGTTTCGTGAATGTTAACACCTTTGAGTTTAATGGGCTGTCCGTTCACGAGGAATAGGCGGTCGGTTCTGTCGCCGGTTTTTACCGGTTTAATTTCGAAACGGCGGAAACCGACGGAGTAGGGGACTACTTCGCCCGAAGTTTGGCCGTCTTTTTTAACGGTTATGAGCAGTTTATAGAGGTTGGGATGCTCCGATGTCCACGTGGCAATGTTGGGTAGTTCTGCGTTGAACCGGATGGCATTTTCGCCATTTCCCTGCACGCTCACGGGTTTGGTTTCCGATGCTACGGCTTTGCCCGATGCGTCCAGCAATTCGTAAGAAACCTGAGCGTACGATGCGCCTTGCGCGTAGTTGCTGACGGTGGTTTCAAGCTCGAAAATACCGTTTTTATATGTATCGTCGAGGGTAGATTTTACACGGAAATCGCGCAGCGAAGTTTTGGGTTGGCTCCACAAAAACACGTCTCGTTCAATACCGCTGATGCGCCAGAAATCCTGCGCTTCGAGGTACGAACCGGTGCTCCACCGAAAGATTTTCAGCACGAGGGAATTTTTTCCCGGTTTCACGTACTTGTTGATGCGGAATTCGGCAGCGGTTTTGGAATCTTCGCTGTAACCCACTTCTTTTCCGTTGATATACACGTAAACGCCCGACTTGGCGCCGTCGATGGTGAGGAATATTTCGCGTCCGTCCCAATCCTGCGGAATATCGATTTCGCGGCGATACACGCCCACCGGATTTTCTTCGGGTAACCAGGGCGCTTCCATTTTCGGATAGCGTGTTTTGGGGTCGCGTTCCACAAATTCGTAGGGATGGTTCACGTAAATGGCTGTGCCGAATCCCTGCATTTCCCAGTTTCCGGGCACTTTTATGTCTTTCCAGTTGGTAAGCGAAACGGTAGAGTCGGTAGCGTTTTCCGGAAGTTGTTTGTAACCGTCCACGAAGTAGAATTTCCACGTCCCGTTGAGCGAGATATAATACTTGCTGTTTTCGAATCGAGTGTTCAGCGCTTCCGATTTGCTGTCGTACGTCATAAACTGCGTGCGCGGATATTCTTTGTTAACCTGCACTACACTAACGTCTTGCCAGTACGGTAGTCCCCGTCGGGGCGATACGGCTTTGTTTTCCTGAGCCGATGCTGTTGCCAAAAGCCCGATGGCGAGAGCAACAGAAAGAAGTCTTTTTTTCATTGAATTGAATTTATGTTTATGTTGTTTTTAGTAATATTCCATATGATGTATGAAATGCTCTATATGTAGGATTAATTGCTCTATATCGAATAATAAATATCTTATATGTAAAACGAATCAAACTATAAGTAGGAATAATTCTTTCATATTGTTTCTTGTATCCACTATTTGATTCTTTAAATCCTACATATTCATTTATAAGCGCACTATATTGATTTTTAAATACTATTTCTTATATTTGTAATTTCTGACATCAAAAACAAACTTATTATGCTGAAATTTAATCTCCATCCGTTTTTTAAAGTGCGCGGAGTGGGCAATCCGCGGCGGTTCCTGATAGATTTGGGCATCAACCACATCTCGGCCGCGAAACTGCTGAAGGGCGAAATGACTTCGCTCCGGCTTGAGCATATCGAAAAGATTTGCCTTGCCCTGCGCTGCACACCCAACGATTTGTTGGAGTGGACTCCCGATAAAACCTTTTCGGCGGATGCCGCGCACCCCATTCACGCGATTGCTCCCCGGAAAAATATCGACCGTTTGTTGGATAAACTCGGCAATATGTCGTACGAAGAGATGGAGCGGTTGGTGGGGGAGGGGTGATTACTTTTTGAGCGTTTTCTTCTCTTCGCTTTTCAGCCGTCGCTCCACTTTTTTCACGTCTTCGGCAGCGGGCAGATTTTCGGGAACGATACCGCGTTTCAGCAGCATTTCGCGCACGGCAACGTTATTGTCAATGTGCTCTTTTTCGATAGGCGAAACGCCGTGCAAATCCTTTGCTTGCACATTGACACTTGTCATTTCGGCGGCAAAGTCTTTCGCTTTTATGCTGATGGTGGGTAGAAAATCGGCAACAGGGCGTTTTTCGGGTGAGCCCAGCTTTCGTTTCAATACTGCTGTACTTAGGCGAAACAGTGCTTGGTCGCCTTTGGATCGGATGATGGCAAACCCTTTGTCATCAATACCTCTTTCGTATAAAATTCCCGATAATTTTTTCTCCGTTTCTTGTAATTTTGCACGGGTTTTTACCCGTTCGGATTCCAACAGCCGTTTTTCTACCAGTTCGGCGCGGCGGGTTTGCACGGCAAAATAATTCTGCGCGAAAGCGATTTGTTCTTTTCTACTGTCGCCATTTTGTGCAATCAGGTAGCAGGCGTAACGAGTTAAGATGATGTCATCTATCTCTTTTTCAGCCCCTGATCCTATCTCGACCATCTTCGTGACGTCAGGAAAATGGTCGGATATTTTCTGTCCCGCATTTTCACAAGCATCTTTGGCTTTAGAGATTACATTCTCAAAGTTTTCCCACCTGCTGTAACCGAGCAAATGCTGCAAATCGCGAGCGCTCCAGCATTCAACGCCCCCAACTTCGAGTGCCGCTTGCTCAAATTGTTCGAATAAGAGTTTTATTTCGGATGTTTTCATACAACAGTTGATTTATTTTATCGCTTCCAGCAACGCATCCGCCAGTCGGCTTGCACCCACGCGAAATAGGGTGGGGGAGAGCCACTCGTTGCCCAATATTTCTTTTACGATGGTGTAATATTTCACCGCATCTTCCACCGAAGCCACGCCGCCCGAAACTTTAAATCCGGCTTTATTTCCGGTTTTTCCGTAATACGATTTTATGACGCTGCACATCACGTATGCCGCTTCGGGCGTTGCGCCCTCGTACACTTTTCCGGTGGAGGTTTTCAGGAAATCGGCCCCGGAATATAGCGAGAGCACGGATGCTTTGTGAATATTCGCAGCGGTTTTCAACGCTCCGGTTTCGAGAATAACCTTCAGCGTTGCTTCACGACATACGTCTTTAATTTCGGCCAGCTCTTCGCACAATTCCTGGTATTCTTTATCCAGAAACAATCCCAGGTTGAGCACTACGTCTATCTCGTCGGCTCCGTCGGCCACGGCAAGTGCCGTTTCGGCGATTTTTACTTCGGTAAACGTTTGCGATGCCGGAAATCCCGCCGACACGCACGCGATTTTCACATCAACCGTAAGCGCTTCTTTCACGGTTTTGGCGAAGTTGGGAAAGACACAAATGGCGGCCACGTTCTGCATTTCGGG
>CAKTUP010000127.1 GCA_934621705.1 uncultured Petrimonas sp. | reverse complement strand
GCAGAAGCATCTTTGAGTACCGAAATTGATTCAATATCGTTAAAATCAATATTGTTAAATTGTCCTCCATCAGACTGAATACCGTCAATTACAAACAATGGAGCACCCATATTACGTATCTGGATGTTTGTGGATGCACCTGGCCTGCCATCGGCTTGACGTGAATTGATCCCTGGAATTTTTCCTACTAACGCACCTGATGACGTGGATGCCTGAGAACGGCTGATATCTGAAGCACCAATTACTGATATTGCCGAAGTTAACGATTCTTTTCTTTGGGCAAGTCCAAAGCCGGTTACCACAACTTCACCCAAAAGTTCAGAATCTTCTGTGAGGACAATATTTAAAGTTCTTTGTCCACTTACATTTACTACCTGCGATCTCATGCCCACATAAGAAACTTCTAATACGGCATTGGGGGAGATGTTAGTTAAAGCAAAAGTTCCGTCGAAGTCAGTAACTGTACCGACCGAAGTACCACGAACCTGAATTGTAACCCCGATGAGGGGCTCTCCGTTCAAGTCGTTTACTGTACCGCTCACATTAATATTTTGAGCGAACAAAGCAAAAGAAAATGTCCATAAGAATATGAACGATAATCCTTTCATCAAATTAATCAATTTTCCGTTTTTCATTCTTTCATTTGTTTAATTTATTAACATACATTTCAATTTATAAAAAATATTTCTTGTATTTTCCTAAAGCAATTTAAATGAGTTGGATGGCAAGCAATATGCTTTTCGTAAGTTATTAAGAATTTTTTAAACAAAGTAACGAATAATAAGACGAGAATGGTATTAATATTCTCTCAAAAAATATAAAAAATGTATCAAAACAGTGCAAGAGTATTAAATATTTGGTCACACGAAAAAAGCGACCGAATAATCAGTCGCTTCATGGGAGGGTAATATGTTGTTGATAAGTTGTAGCCTACAACTCCTCATCAATTGCCGCAATTTTCTTTACCAGCAACTCCAGTTCCGACTTTATTTTGTTCATCTTTTGGTTCATGTCGTCGATGAGATTGTTGCCTTTTTTGGAAGAAACGGACAAAAACCCGATATTATTCTCGTAAGTCTGCAACTCCGTTTTCATGCGTTCGTATTGGCGCATCAGCCTTTCGCGTTCGCGAAGAAGTTGGCCTTTAGCGTTGTCCGATTTTGCCATATCCGAAATGTTCGACTTGAAATTGTCTAATTTTCTGTCGTTTTTATCGATATTCAATCGGTCGAACTGTGCTTCGGTAGCGTTGTGAAACTCTTTATAAATGCGGTCTTTGGCTTTAAACGGTACATACCCCACGGCGTACCATTCGTCCATAAGTTCCCGTATCAGAGGCAAAGCTTCTTCGGCGGTAAGAGTTGTGTCGAACATGTTGATTTTCTCAACAATTTCTTTCTTTTTCTCCAGGTTTTTGGCCTCTTCGTCGTGCTGAGAAGTGGTATGGAGTTTCTTTTGTTCGAAGAAATAATCGCAAGCCGCAATAAATCGTTTCCACGTGCTGTCAACATATTTGCGGGGAACGATGCCGATGGTTTTCCACTCCCGCTGAATGGCGATCAAATCTTGCGTGGTTTTTTTCCAATCCTGGCTGTCTTTCAGCGCTTCGGCTCGTTCGCAAAGAGCGACTTTCTTTTTCAGGTTTTCTTCCATTTCACCGTGCATCGATTTGTAGAAATCGTTTTTGTTGCGGAAGAAAAAGTCGCAAGCGGCGCGGTAACGGTCGTAAATTTTAGTGTTCCACTTTTTGGGAACGTATCCTATTTCACGCCATTGTTTCTGAATATCAAGAACTTCATTTATCTTATTGTTCCAATCTCTTACTGAGGTCAATTTCGAATAATCGATGGATTCAAGCTTTTCGCACAAGGCGGTTTTTGCAGCCAGATTATCTTCTTCTTTTCCCTTAAGACCCTCGAAATGAGTTTGATATTTCTTATTGATAAGCGTTGACGCAGTTTTGAAACGATTCCAGATATCTTCCCTGTCCTTGCGGGATACCGGGCCTATGTCGCGCCACTCCTGATGCAGGTTTTGCAACTGATGAAACGCCGAAACCACGTCCGGCTCCTCGTCGAGCCTTTCGGCTGCTTCGCTGAGTTCGGTTTTCAGTTCCAGGTTTTTCTTGAAGTCGTATTCGCGGAACTCGTTGTTGATGCGAACCAAATCGTAGAATTTCTCCACGTGCCGCTGATACTCCTTCCAAAGCTCGTTCACTTTGGTCTGCGGCACCAGTTTAATGTCATTCCACTGCTGTTGCAGCGAGCGGAATTCCTGATAAGTTTTGTTGAAATCCTCGTGGCTCTGGCTTTCGGCCAAATGCTTAACCTGCTCAATAATAGCCATCTTTTTAGCTACATTCTTTTCCTTTTCGGCATCTTCACGAGCAAGAATTTCGGCGCGTTTTTCTTTTATTTTCTGAATCAGGTCTTTTCCTTCGGCGTATGTTTCGGATTCGTTTGCAACAAAATCGATGGATTCTCCACCCGATTCAAGAAACGTTGCTTTTTGTGTTTCGGTTTCGTTGCGAAGCGAACGGTAGAACTGGTTTTTTACTTCATCCACTTCTTTCCTCTGCGGATGATCCGATGCCAGCAAATCGCGAAGTTTCTGCACAATCTCTTCAATAGACGGCAATTCCACGGAATCATCGTCCGAAACACTGTTCTCATCCACTTCGGTTTCTTCCTCCACACTTTCTTCTGTCTCCTCCGGAATTTCGATATCATAATCGATTTCCACTTTTTCCTCCACGGCAGGCTCTTCCGACTCCGCGTCAGTTTCTTGAGACAGTTCTTCTTCCGGAGCTTTTTCTTCTTCAATTTCCGGAACTTCAGGAGTTGCTTCTTCTGGTTTTTCGGTTACAGTTTCCTCAGCCGGAAGCACATGAGCAGATTCTTCAGTTTTAGCTTCCTCGTTAACGGGAAGTTTCTCATTTTCAAGATTGTTGTTGTTCATCAATTCACCCTTCGTATTTTAGCCTCAACCAACATAGTTGAGAAATTTCGTTTCACAAACACTTACTTTATAAAACAAGTTTACGTTTGATTCGTTTAACTTGCGCTACAAATTATATACAAATTAACGTATTTTTTTTCTCATTTCATTGTTTTTTGATGTTTATTTAAAAGAAACCGCATAATAATTGTATTTTTGTAAACGAAATTATTTGTTATTCAACACTTAACATTAAAATTAAATAAAAAACCCCGATTATGGAAGACCTAAAAATAGTTTACGCTTTACCCGCGAAAGTAAAGATTTTCGCATTAATTGCAGGGGGATTTTTGCTTGCGCTCGCTGTGGGAATCAGTATTTCACAGGCTTTGCACACTAAGTTCGATTTTTTATTTTACGTGGGAGCTGTCGGAGCAGTTTTGGCAGCGTTGTTGTTATTCACGGTAACCGTGTGGCAGTCAGATCTTATTGTTGAAATCGATAACGATGAGTTCCGGATTAAATTGCCCAAGCAGCGCATAAACGGCTCCATTTTGTGGGAAACCGTTTCGCAACTCGGCATCGGATTGAGCCATCTAACGCTGACTACTACCGGAACCAATTACAAAATAGACCTCGGAAACCTGAAATATAATGATTTAAAACGAATAAAGGCTAAGTTGATTGAGGTTTGCGAAGCGAAGAATATTCCGTTTAGTAATATTTGACGGGACAAGCGACTTCCAAGTCGCTTATATAGAAACGCGAGTTGGAAATCGAAGCACCCGATTATTTTTCTCTAAAGAAAACATTTATCGGCGTTCCCGTAAAATTCCAGTTTTCGCGCATACGGTTTTCGATAAATCGTTTGTAAGGTTCCTTAATCCACTGCGGTAGGTTGCAAAAAAACACAAACGACGGAACTTGCGTATTGGGTAATTGCGTGATATATTTCACCTTAATGTATTTGCCTTTGTTTGACGGCGGCGGCGTTCTTTCGATTATGGGAAGCATCACCTCGTTGAGTTTGTGCGTAGGTACTTTTTGCTTTTTGTTCTGATACACTTCTTTCGCCAAATCCATCACTTTCAGGATGCGTTGTTTGGTGAGCGCCGAGCCGAAAATAATGGGAAAATCGGTAAACGGAGCAAAACGCTCGCGGATGATTTTCTCGAAATCGCGGATTAAATTATTGTCCTTTTCTTCCACCAAATCCCATTTATTAACGAAAACCACCAATCCTTTCCGGTTTTTTTGGATAAGGGAGAAAATATTCAAATCCTGGCTTTCGATTCTGCGCGTGGAATCGATCATCAGTATGCAAACATCGGCTTCTTCAATGGCGCGGATGGAACGAATAACCGAAAAATACTCTAAATCTTCCGTAACTTTTCCTTTCTTGCGGATTCCGGCCGTATCGATCAGGTAGAAATCCATCCCGAATTTGTCGTATCGTGTGTAGATGGAGTCGCGCGTGGTACCTGCAATTTCCGTAACGATGTTTCGTTCCTCGCCCATCAACGCGTTCACGATAGACGATTTTCCGGCATTGGGACGTCCCACAACAGCGAACTTGGGAATATCGGCCAGTTGTTCTTCTTCGCCTTCCTTTTTGAAAAGCGATAAAACATGATCGAGCAAATCGCCCGTTCCCGAACCGTTGATGGCCGATATGGAAAAGGGGTCGCCCAAACCCAGCGTATAAAATTCGGCCGCCTGATGTCCGATGTCGAAATTGTCGGCCTTATTGGCCACCACCACAACGGGTTTTCCCGAGCGACGGAGCAAATGAGCCACACCGTTGTCTAAATCGGTAAGACCGTTCATCACGTCAACCACAAACAAGATCACGTCGGCTTCTTCCACCGCGATTTGCACCTGCTTGTTAATCTCGTCTTCCATTATATCGTCGGAATTAACCACCCATCCGCCGGTATCAACCAGCGAAAACTCTTGTCCGTTCCAGTTTACTTTTCCGTACAAGCGGTCGCGCGTGGTGCCCGACACATCGGTAACAATGGCCTGACGGCTTTGCGTTAATCGATTGAACAACGCCGACTTACCGACGTTCGGACGTCCTACTATGGCTACTAAGTTTTGCATAAGCCTCTCCCCGCCCCTCTCCAAAGGAGAGGGAGTTTGCGGGCTATATTTTATTTTCGTTATTATTAATATTTCATAATCCCATCCCAATCTCCTCCCCTTTTGGGGAGGCTGGGTGGGGCTTATTCCAATTTATACCCGAACCTTTTCAGCAGGTTTTCGTGGTTTCGCCAATCTTTTTCCACTTTCACGTAAAGCTGAAGAAACACTTTTTTCTCGAAAAACAGTTCGATGTCTTTTCGTGCCATCGTTCCCAGTTTTTTTAGCGATTCGCCTTTATGACCGATAACAATTCCTTTTTGCGTATCGCGCTCCACCATAATAATGGCGCGGATACGGATAATATCCGGTTCTTCCTTAAATTCCTCCACCACCACTTCGATGGAGTAAGGGATTTCTTTCTGATAAAGCAGTAACGCTTTTTCGCGGATAATTTCAGTGACGAAAAAGCGTGCCGGCTTGTCCGTCAACG
>CAKTUP010000126.1 GCA_934621705.1 uncultured Petrimonas sp. | reverse complement strand
GAACAACACTGTTGAACAAAAACACGAAGACTAATACACCGTTATATCGGATTTCTGTTTATCAAAGCCTCAGATTTGCCAATGACTACTTTAAGATTTGCACTCGCCCACCCATGTTAATCGCTAATGTTTCCTATCAACTCAGTTCATACAAGAACTTGCATCTTGCTGCTTAATACCATACCCGAGATATTAAAAAAAACCGCACCTGTCTTCCGCACTTTTTCGGGACACCCAAATTACTCCACTGTTAATCAATTAGATGTGAGAATAATTTGCTAATTTTGGGTGTCCCGAAATTTTCAACATGTTCATCCGAGAAAAGAAAAACCGCTCCGGTAGCGTTAGCATTCAGATAATTAGTAAGGTCAGAGGCAAGTATAAAGTAGTTAAAACGATAGGTTGTGCCACTGAGCGGCACAAAATCGATCGGTTCCAATTGCAGGCAAGACAACATATGGAAGAGTTACAACGCCAGCCATCACTTTTCGCTTCTGCCGATGACCAATTGGTTGAGCAGACATTTTCTTCTTTGAGCAATTCACATATTCGCACCGTTGGTCCCGAGCTGATATTCGGCAAGATATATGACCACATCGGTTTTGGAGCAATCGGGGAGCCGCTTTTCAGGCATTTGGTTATCGCCCGTTTGGCTTTTCCGCTAAGCAAGTTAAAAACGAGTGAATATCTTTACCGCTATCAGGGAGTTTGGATGGATACCGATAAGATTTATCGTTTTTTAGACAAACTCAACAACCGCCTTAAAGAACGAGTCGAGCGAATAGCTTTCGCCCATACCAAACGAATACTGAAAGAAGAGATAAGCGTGGTGTTTTACGACATGACCACTCTTTACTTCGAGGCAAGCGATGAGGACGATTTGCGAAAAACGGGGTTCAGTAAAGACGGCAAACACAGCAATCCGCAGATAGTTATTGGTTTATTGGTGGGATTGAGCGGCTATTCCATCGGTTATGATATTTTTGAAGGCAATACCTATGAGGGGCATACGCTGATTCCATTTTTGGAAAAAATGCAGGAAAAATTTGGCATCAACAAACCGGTTGTCATCGCCGATTCGGGATTGCTTTCCAACGACAACCTGAAAGCCCTGGAAGATGAAGGCTACGAGTATATCATCGGAGCTAGGCTGAAAAACGAGAATAAGACGGTTCAACGGCAAATTATCGGGCATAAATACCAAGACGCAGATTTTTATTGTATTGACAAAGAGGTTGTAATCGAGAAAAAGAAAAGGACAAGGCGGTTGATTATTCATTATTCCGAAGCAAGGGCACGCAAAGATGCCCATAACCGTAAAAGAGGACTGGAGCGATTGGAGAAACGGTTGAAGTCGGGACGGCTGACCAAGTCCAACATCAACAACAGAGGTTACAACAAATATCTTGAAATGACGGGTGAGATAACCATCAGTATCGATTACCGCAAATATGAATCGGACAGTATTTGGGACGGACTAAAAGGATACATTACCAACAGTAAACTCCCGGGCAAAATGATTTTGGAGAACTACGCACAGTTGTGGCATATCGAAAAAGCGTTTCGCATATCCAAAACAGACCTGCGCATACGTCCCATTTATCACAGACTTAAGCATCGCATCGAGGCGCACATCTGCATTGCATTTACCGCATACTCGGTTTATAAAGAGTTGGAAAGGGTATTGCAAGAAGCAAACTCGAGCCTCTCGCCACAGAAAGCAAACGAGGTAACTCACAACATGTATCAAATCACTTACAGCTTGCCTGATTCAAAACACACCAAAACAAAGCTCCTGAAAATGGACGAACAGCAGGCTGAACTGTACAAAATTATTGAAGAAAATTTTTAGGGTGTCCCAATGCGGAAGACAGGAAAAAAACCGCACGAAATTTCTTTCACACGGTTTTCAAATATTTATAGTCCTCTTTAGGGGATTTAGGGGTCAATATCCCCTAATCGCTTTAATTCCCGGAAGCACTTTTCCTTCAATCATTTCGAGCAGAGCGCCGCCGCCGGTTGAAACGTAAGAAACGTCGTCGGCAAGGCCGAATTTGTTGATACAGGCAACCGAGTCGCCACCTCCGATAAGCGAAAAAGCTCCCTTTTGAGTAGCTTCCACAATGGCATCGGCAACTGCGCGCGAGCCTTTGTCGAAATTGTCGAATTCGAAAACTCCAACGGGACCGTTCCAAAGAATAGTTTTGGAATTCTTAATCACTTCGGCAAATGCTTTTTCCGATTCAGGGCCGATATCGAGTCCTTCCCAACCGTCGGGGATTTCTTTTACGGAACAAAAATTTGATTTGGCATCGTTGCTGAAACTGTCGGCAATTTTTGCGTCGGTAGCGAGCACTAGGTTTACCCCTTTTTCCTTGGCTAATTCCACAATTTCGTTCGCCAAATCCAGCTTGTCGTTTTCAACGATGGAATCTCCGATTTTTCCGCCCGCAGCTTTCGCGAACGTATAGGTCATTCCGCCGGCAAGGATAAGGTTATCCACTTTGTCGAGCAGGTTTTTGATAAGTTCGATTTTGGTAGAAACCTTTGAGCCGCCCATAATGGCCGTAAACGGCTTTTCCGTTTCGGTCATCACTTTTTCAACCGCGTTAATTTCGTTCTGCATCAGGTAACCAAACAGCTTGTGTTCGGCATCGAAATAATCGGCGATAAGCGCTGTGGAAGCGTGTGCGCGGTGTGCGGTGCCGAATGCGTCGTTTACATAAACATCGGCATACGAAGCCAGTTTTTTGGTAAATTCTTTCTGCGATTCTTTCACGGCTTTTTTTGCAGCGGCTGTTTCTTCTTCCGATGCGCCTTCCGGCAAACGGGGTTTTCCTTCTTCTTCGGCATAGAAACGAAGATTTTCGAGCAACAATGCTTCTCCCGGATGCAGGGCGGCTGCTTTTGATTCGGCTTCTTCGCCGATGCAATCGTTGGCAAACTGAACATCAACGCCCAGCAGTTCGGAAACACGGGGAAGGATGTGTTTCAGCGAATATTTATCGGTGGGGCCTTTGGGACGGCCTAAGTGAGAACCGATAATTACGCTTCCGCCGTCTTTGAGAATTTTTTTCAGCGTAGGAATAGCAGCGCGAATGCGGGTGTCGTCGGTAATGTTGAAGTTTTCATCGAGCGGAACGTTAAAATCCACGCGAATAAATGCCTTTTTATCAGCAAAATTGAAAGTGTCCATTGTTTGCATAATTTTTTATTTTATGAGAATATATTCTTTTGGATGTGAAAACAATCTTTTTAATTTGATGGCAAAGGTACGGAAAATATAGAATTTTTTCTTTAATTATACAGAAAAAGTTACAGATTTTTAATCCTCACTTCATACGTAACCGGAACAGCTTTCTTATACATTGCCAAAACGCCGCAATAATTGTCAAAAGACAACTGACACGCGCGTTCTAATTTCTCTTTCGGCAGGTTTTCACCTTCAAACTCGTACACTACTTTCAGGTTGGTGTATTGTTTTGGATATTCATCGGTAACATCGGACTCAATTTGAATGTTGAATCCTTTAATGTCGATGCGCATTTTCTTTACGATTTCCACTACGTCGAGTCCCGAACATCCGGCTGCGGCAACCAGAACAAACTTTTTCGGCCGAGGCCCTGCATCGTCTCCGCCAGCGTCTTTTGCCAGGTCAATTATAATGTTGTGTCCGTCAACATCGGTTTCGAAAATGTTATTATCTTTCCAGACTGTTTTAATTGAATGTTTCATATTTTTTTTGTTTAAAGTTTAATGTTCAACGTTTAATGTTGGGGTATAACGATACTTTCAGCGCCAAACTCGACGCCTTTTGCCCATCGCCCACTCCGTTTAGTTTAAACAAAAAATAAATGCTTTTGTTCTTTTAAAAAAGTCACATTATCGTAGCAAAGTGTCAAATTAATTTGTAAATTTGCGCAAAATAAGCCTGTTATGATTGACAAAAATGCACGAGTCCTGCTTATATACACCGGTGGAACCATTGGAATGGTAGAAAATGTGGAGACCGGAGCTTTGGAAGCCTTTAACTTCAGCCACCTGAAATCGAACGTTCCCGAAATGAAGCGTTTGAATTTCAACGTGGATACTTATCTGTTTGACCCGCCCATCGATTCATCGGAAGTTTCGCCCCAAAACTGGCAGGATATTGCCAAAGTGGTTCAGGATAATTACGAAGATTACGACGGTTTTGTCATTCTGCACGGTACCGACACCATGTCGTACACGGCTTCGGTATTGAGCCTTATGTTCGAGAACCTAACCAAACCCGTTATTTTCACCGGATCGCAATTGCCTATCGGCAAGCTTCGCACCGACGGAAAAGAAAACCTGATTACCGCACTTGAAATTGCTGCCGATAAAGACGAATCGGGAAACCCCGTTGTGCCCGAACTTTGCATTTACATGCAAAACCTGCTGATGCGCGGAAACCGCACCACGAAAGTGAATGCCGAAAACTTTAGCGCGTTCAACAGCCCCAATTATCCGTATTTGGCCGAAGTGGGCGTGGATATCCGCTACAACAAAACATTTATCTTACAACCCGATTACAACAAACCCGTTATTTTCAACTTCAGGCTCGATAATAATGTTGCCATTTTGAAACTGTTCCCCGGAATTCAGGAAAGTGTGGTAAGGTCCGTTCTGTCGGTTCCCAACTTAAGGGGCGTGGTGCTGGAAACCTACGGTTCGGGAAACGCGCCTACTGATCAGTGGTTTATCGATGCCCTGCAGGAAGCGATGGACAAGGGAATCGTTATCGTGAACGTTACGCAATGCCTATACGGAAACGTGGAAATGCACCGCTACGAAACGGGACAGCACCTGGAAAAACTGGGCGTTGCATCGGGACACGATATCACCACCGAAGCCGCATTAGCCAAACTGATGATTTTGCAGGGCAACGGAAAAACACCCGATCAGGTTCGCGAATTGATGTCGGTTTCGTTGCGCGGTGAGTTGACGGTGCGGTAACGGGTGATGCGATTTTCAATCGCATGAACGAAGGCAGAGCCTTCGTCTCCCTTTTTACATTTCCTTAAACTAATTTCTCATCTCTTATCAATCAAAAGCTCTGTCTTCATCGTTATAGTAAATAAATGGACGAATGAAAAATTTAGATTACGGTGTGATAGGAAATTGCCGCACGGCAGCGTTAGTATCCAAGACGGGAAGTATCGATTGGCTGTGCCTGCCCGATTTCGATTCCCCTTCGGTGTTCACCAAACTGTTGGACGAGAAAAAAGGCGGAAGCTTCGCTTTTCTGGTTTCCGACGAATACACCATAACACAAAGCTATCTGGGAAACACCAATATTCTTTCCACCGAATTTGAGTCGCCGGAAGGAGCGTTCTCGGTGCTGGATTACATGCCCCGCTACCGCACAAGCGAACTGAAACACTACCTGCCGCCCGAAGTGCACAGATACATTCGTGTGTTGCGCGGTGAGCCGAAAATGCGTGTGCGGTATGCCCCGAAAATGAATTATGCCCGCGAAGAAACCACTCATACTATTCTGCCCAATTACATAAGAACCGCATCGGCAGCGGATGCGGAAGACAAAATTTATCTCTATTCCAGCGTGGATTTCGATGCCATTTTAAGCGGCGAAGAAATTACGCTCACGGGGCATCA
>CAKTUP010000125.1 GCA_934621705.1 uncultured Petrimonas sp. | reverse complement strand
TTGGACTAAAGTAATGTAAACTAACTTCAATGGGTTTATTATGCAGGGGAAACAAATGGATTTATAGAGGAAATATACGAACAATCGGATTATCCGGCAAATGAATAAATTTTCATTTTTCTTTTGTAACATTCAAATAATCTCATATCTTTGTTTCGAATTTAAACTCAATTCAAAAACCACATAAATACCCTTAAATTACAACATTAAAAAAAATTATCGTATGAAAATTTACAACTTCAGTGCGGGGCCTTCAATTCTTCCGCAAGTTACCATTGACAAAACGGCAGAAGCCGTGAAAAATTTTAACGGAATCGGACTTTCTATTCTCGAAATCAGCCACCGCTCCAAAGACTTTCAGGCAGTGATGGACGAAGCCGTAGCTCTGTTCAAAGAACTGTTGGACATTCCCGAAGGATATTCGGTTCTGTTTCTGGGTGGCGGTGCAAGCATGCAATTCTGCATGGTTCCCTACAACTTGATGGAGAAAAAAGCCGCTTACCTCAACACCGGAACCTGGGCAAGCAAAGCATTGAAAGAAGCCAAATTGTTTGGCGAAGTAGTTGAAGTGGCTTCTTCCAAAGAATCGCTTTATAACTATATCCCAAAAGATTACACCATTCCTGCCGATGCAGATTATTTCCACATTACCACCAACAACACCATCTACGGAACGGAAATCCGCAAGGACATCGACAGCCCCGTGCCGTTGATCGCCGATATGTCGTCCGATATTTTCTCTCGTCCGATGGACGTATCAAAATACGGATTGATTTACGGTGGAGCGCAAAAAAACCTGGCGCCTGCCGGCGTAGCTTTCGTTATTGTTAAGGAAGATTTGCTGGGAAAAGTTACCCGTCCGATACCGACCATGCTCGATTATCGCACACACATTAAGGAAGGCTCCATGTTCAATACGCCTCCCGTGTTGCCTATTTATTCGGCATTGGAAACTCTTCGTTGGCTGAAAGGCCTTGGCGGATTGGCAGCGATGGAGAAAATCAACACCGAAAAAGCCGCCGTGTTGTACGATGCCATCGACAGCAGCAGAATCTTTACCAGAACGGCAAAAGAAGAAGACCGCTCCATGATGAACGTTTGCTTTGTGATGAAAGACGAATACAAAGAACTTGAACCCGAATTCCAGAAATTCGCTACCGAAAGAGGAATGTCGGGCATCAAAGGACACCGTTCCATCGGAGGTTTCCGCGCTTCGATTTACAACGCAATGCCGAAATCGGGCGTGCAGGCGTTGGTGGATTGCATGAAGGAATTCGAGAAAAGTAAATAGCATAGAGCGTTGAGCATAGGACGTTGGGTTTTGCGTGGAAATGATAAAACTACCGGAGAAATTCTCAATACTCCACCACCCCAACCCTAAGCCCAATGCTCAACGCCCAATGCCCTACGCCCATAAAACCACATAACTATTACTATTATGAAAATTTTAATTGCAACCGAAAAACCGTTTGCCCCTGAAGCGGTTAAACAAATGGGGGAAATCATCGAAAATGCAGGACATCAACTGCTTTTATTGGAAAAATATACCGATAAAAACGATTTGCTGAATGCCGTTCAGGCTGCCGATGCCATGATCGTTCGCAGCGACATTGTGGACAAAGAAGTTCTTGACGCCGCCAAAAACCTGAAAATCGTGGTTCGCGCCGGAGCCGGATACGACAATGTGGATACCGCAACAGCCACCGCCAACGGCGTTTGCGTTATGAACACGCCCGGACAAAACTCCAACGCCGTTGCCGAAATGGTTTTCGGGATGTTGCTGTACCTCACGCGTTCAGCGTTCGACGGAACTATCGGTTCCGAGCTGAAAGGCAAGAAACTGGGCTTGCACGCTTTCGGGAACATCGGAAAACTCACGGCGAAAATCGCCAACGGATTCGGTATGGAAGTATTCGCGTTCTCTCCTTCGCTGGCGCGCAACCCCGAAAGAGGAAAAGAATTTGGTGTTACTGCCGTACAAACGCCCGAAGAGTTGTACGAAAAAAGCGATATCGTTTCGCTTCACATGCCCAAGAACGACCACACCAAAGAAAGTGTGAATTACAACCTGTTGAGCAAACTGCCGCAAAACGGCATCGTAATCAATACCGCACGCAAAGAGGTGGTGAATGAAGCCGATTTGCTGCGCATAATGAGCGAGCGCCCCAAATTCAAGTACGGAACCGATATCCAATTGTCTGCCCACAATGAAGCAACCGAAAAATTCGGCCGTCGTTACTTGGCATCCATAAAGAAATGTGGCGCGCAAACCGCGGAAGCCAATATTAATGCCGGACTTGCTGCTGCTTCCCAAATTGTGAGATTTTTTGCCGACGGCGACGAAACGTTCCGGGTAAATCCTAGATAACTGCTTGCTTTTGGCCGTTGGCTAATAGCCTTTGGCTTTTAAACTTTTTTATGCGCCGTGCGATTTCATCATTGCACGGCGCATTTTTCGTTTTTTTAACCATAAAAAACCGTGAAACCTATTGCGGATTACGAATTATTCGTACTTTTGTGTCGTATATAATCAATTAACTGAAATAGAAATGGAAAAATTAACTCCCCCGGAAGAAAACATCATGCTGCAAGTATGGCAATTAGGCGAATGCGCCATTAAAGATGTTCACGAAAAATTACAAGAACCCAAACTGCCCTACACCACGGTGGCTTCGGTATTCAACAACCTCGAAAACAAAGGATACCTCAACAAATCGTATTCGGGAATAATAAAAGTTTTCACGCCCAAAATATCGGAAGCGGCTTACAAACGTCATTTTCTGTCGGGCGTGGTGAAAAGTTATTTCGATAACTCGTACAAGGAACTGGTATCGTTTTTCGCCAAAGAGCACAAAATTTCAACCGAAGAACTGGAAGAAATTATCCGGTTGATTGAGAAGAAACAAAAGTAGATTTTATCGGACAACGGATATCCAATGTCTAAAATCTGACATCTCTAAAAAATGGAACCACAACTATTCACATACATCGCCAAGGTAAACGTAGCATTGCTGCTGTTTTACCTGTTGTATATCGCGATTTTCCGGCGCGACACGTTCATCCGGTTCCGGCGAGTTTACCTGCTTTCGGCCATCGTGTTCGCGCTTGTTTATTCGTTTTTCAGCGTTGATGCGCTGGGTGAATTGTTTACTTTCCCCCAGCCTCGTCAAGCGGTGGAAACGTCCATCTCGATAGACGAAATCACAGCCACTGTGCTTGCCGACGAAGACGCTTCCCGCTTCACAATTCCTTGGAAAACGTTGGGCATGGGCACACTGCTGTTGGGAACTTTGTTTTTCGCCATTCGTTTCTTGTGGCAGGTATTGTCCATTTTACGCATCCGATACCGAAGCGAAAGGAAAACGGTTTCGGGACACCGCGTTTACCACGTTCCCGACGGAACAACTCCCTTTTCGTTTTTCCAATGGATTTTTCTTCACGTAGAATCGCATTCCGACGAAGAGTTGAAACAAATTCTTTTTCACGAATACACCCACGCCCGGCAATGGCATTCCGCCGATATTGTATTGTCGGAATTGCTATGCATCTTTTTCTGGTGGAACCCGGCCATGTGGCTCATGAAACGCGAAATTGCCATAAACCTGGAGTATCTGGCCGATAACGATGTGTTGCAACACGGCGTCAACAGCAGGGAATACCAGTATCACCTGCTAAAACTGACTTATCACGAAACTGCAGTTCAGATAGGAAATAATTTTAATGTATCACTTTTAAAACAACGTATCACGATGATGAACAAAACCAAATCGCCGGCACGAAAGCTGGCAAAATACCTCACTGTGCTCCCGTTGGCTCTGCTGTTGATAACGCTGAACAGCTGCCTCAGCAAAGAGAAAAAAACCGACGAGAGCGCAACAACCGAAACCGTTACTTCTCTGCCCGAAACTCCGGCCGCTTCACCCGAAGTTACAGCAGAAGAAGAGAAGGACGAAGTGTTTGTAGTTGTGGAAGAGCAACCGCTTTTTCCCGGCGGAAACTCTGCTATGATGAAATTCCTGAGCGATAACATCAAGTATCCGGTGGAAGCACAGGAGAACGGCATTGAAGGACGCGTAATTACCAATTTTGTGGTGGAAAAAGACGGAAGTCTGTCCGATATTCAGGTGGTTCGCGGCATAGACCCGCTGTTGGACAAAGAAGCTGTTCGAGTGTTAAAAGCAATGCCCAATTGGCAACCCGGAAAACAAAAGGGAGAAGACGTAAGAGTCCGCTTCACACTTCCTGTTGTTTATCGCTTGGTTGGCGGCGACAAAAAAACGTCGGCTGCTCCTCCCCCACCACCGCCACCTCCCTCGGACGCAAAAGCATCATCCGTTCCACCATCACCTCCGCCACCGCCACCTGCTTATACAAAATCAACCGAGGAATTAAAAAACACAAACGAAGTTTTTGTAGTGGTAGAAAATCAACCTGAATTTCCCGAAGGCAATGCCGCTATGATGAAATTCCTGAGCGACAATATTAAATATCCTGCGGATGCAATTAAAAATGGAATTCAAGGGCGTGTGATTACCAATTTTGTGGTGGAAAAAGACGGAAGCCTTACCGATGTGAAAGTTGTTCACGGAACCGACCCGTTACTAGACACGGAAGCTATTCGGGTTATCCGGTCGATGCCCAAGTGGAAACCGGGAACGCAGAAAGGACAAGCCGTGAGAGTACGGTTTACGCTGCCGGTGGTTTTCAGGTTGCAACAATAAAAAAAAGTATTTCAAGCGTAAAACAGTAATTGGTTTATATTTAATCCCTCCCTCTACGAGTACTCCCCTTTGAAAAAAGGGGAAGAGTTGTGGGCTAAGAATCATTTACCGCTGCCCACGCTCCCCTCTCTTGTGGAGAGGGGTTGGGGGTGAGGTCGGGGACGAGCGAGGAACGAGCGGAGGGGTTATCTAAAATTATTGTTTTATACTACGCCAAATTCACAAACAAATGGAAACACTTATCGCATACATCCTCAAAGTAAACGTAGCGCTGATAGTTTTTTATCTGCTCTACATCGCTTTCCTGAAAAAAGACACTTTTTTCGCTTTCCGGCGCTATTTTCTGTTGGTAGCGATAGTGTTTTCGTTTGTTTACCCATTTGTTGCGGTATCGGCGTGGGGAAATATCATTTCATTCGATAAGCCGCGCGAATACATCGTTCAGGTAATGGTAGAAGAGCCTTCTTACGCAGTTGTTTTGGCAGACGAAGCGCAAGTGGCGGAGCCTGTCAAAAAGATTGAAATCAACTGGTGGCAGGTTTTGCTTTATTCCTTATCGGCAGGATTTGTTTTCTTCTTCTCGCGCTTCATCTGGCAATTAACCAGCATTTTGCACATAAAGCACAAAAGCAGCCGAAAGAACATCAACGGCATTCAGGTATTCGATCTGCACGACGAGATAACGCCCTTCTCGTTTTTCCGGTGGATTTTTATCCATATCGACTCGCACTCCGATACCGAACTTAAGCAGATTCTCCTGCACGAACAAACACACGCTCGCCAATGGCATTCTGCCGATGTTATTCTGATGGAGCTGCTGGGCGTGTTTTTCTGGTGGAATCCGATCGTTTGGCTGATGAAACGCGAAACGGCCATCAACCTTGAATACTTAGCCGACAACAACGTGTTGCGCCGGGGAATAGACAGCCGCGACTATCAGTATCATCTTCTGCGGCTTACCTACCATCAAAACGCGACTCAATTAGTAAACAATTTTAATGTA
>CAKTUP010000124.1 GCA_934621705.1 uncultured Petrimonas sp. | reverse complement strand
GACATAAAATTCGTTCCCGGCGTTGGCCCCAAGCGGGCAGAGATACTCAACAAAGAAATCGATGTTTTCACGTTGGGCGATTTGTTGCGTTATTATCCGTATCGGTATATCGACCGAAGCCGGATGTATTACGTGCACGAAATAGACGGCAGTATGCCTTACATTCAGCTCAAAGGAAAAATCACGGCCTTTGAAACGTTTGGCGAAGGGCGAAAGAAGCGGCTCGTTGCCCATTTTACCGATGGAACGGGATTTATCGATTTAATTTGGTTTCAGGGAATCCGGTTTGCCGAAGATAAATACAAGGTGGGGCAGGAGTACATAGTTTTTGGCAAGCCCACGCTTTTCAACAACCGGTGGAACGTGGCTCATCCCGATATTGACCCGTATATGAGCGATGCCGATCGTCCCGACGGATTGATGGCGATGTACAACACCACGGAGAAGATGAAAAACCATTATCTCAACTCGAAAGCGATGCAAAAAATCATCGAAAACGCGTTTGGGATGATAAAGGAACGATTGCCGGAATCCCTTTCTGCCGATGTGGTAAAATCAGCCAATCTTATTTCGTTTCACGATGCCATCGAAAATATTCATTTTCCCAAAAATCCCATTCTGCTCCGCGATGCCGAGTTGAGGCTTAAGTTTGAAGAACTGTTTTACATTCAGCTCAATATCGTTCGGTACGCGGCTGACAGAAAAGCCAAACTCAACGGTTTTGTTTTCAAAAAAGTAGGGCATTATCTCAACACATTCTATAAAAAACACATTCCTTTTGAGCTGACCAACGCGCAGAAACGGGTTATCAGGGAAATTCGCAAAGATACGGCTTCCAACAAGCAGATGAACCGGTTGCTGCAAGGCGATGTGGGAAGCGGAAAAACACTGGTGGCCGTGATGTGTATGCTGATTGCGATGGACAACGGTTTTCAGTCGTGCCTGATGGCGCCTACCGAAATTCTGGCGTCGCAACATTTTGAAACGTTCACGAATCTGCTTTCGGATATGGACGTAAATGTGGCGCTGCTCACGGGTTCCACGAAGAAAAAAGAGCGCGAAGAAATTCACGCCGGACTTCTATCCGGAGATATCCATATTTTGATTGGAACTCATGCCCTGATCGAAGATGTGGTGCAGTTCAACAACCTGGGTTTTGTGGTGATCGATGAGCAGCACCGATTTGGCGTAGCGCAACGAGCCAAGTTGTGGGCGAAAAACGAGCATCCGCCGCACGTGTTAGTGATGACGGCAACGCCTATTCCGCGCACCCTCGCCATGACGGTTTACGGCGATTTGGATGTGTCGGTTATCGACGAATTGCCGCCCGGACGAAAGCCGGTGCAAACCGTGCATCGATTCGATAAAAAGCGGGGCGCTCTCTACCAATTTATTCGCGAACAGATAACCTTGGGAAGGCAGATTTACATAGTTTATCCGCTAATAGAGGAGAGCGAAAAGATGGATTTGAAGAATCTGGAAGATGGTTTTGTGCACGTCCAGCAAGCGTTTCCCGAATTTACTGTTTGCAAAATGCACGGACGGATGAAACCTGCCGAAAAAGATGAAGTGATGCAGCAGTTTGTTGCTAACAAGGCGCAAATTATGGTTTCTACCACGGTTATTGAAGTGGGTGTGAATGTTCCTAACGCATCCGTTATGGTTATCGAGAGCGCACAGCGGTTTGGGTTGTCGCAGCTGCACCAGTTGCGGGGCAGGGTGGGGCGCGGCGCCGATCAATCGTATTGTGTGCTCATCACTCCTTACGAACTTTCATCCGACACGCGCAAGCGTATGGAAATTATGACCGAAAGCAACGACGGTTTCGTTATTGCCGAAGCCGACCTGAAACTTCGCGGTCCCGGCGATTTGGAAGGCACGCAGCAAAGCGGCATCCCCTTTAACCTTAAAATCGCCGATTTGGTGCGCGACAACGACATTTTATTTCGTGCCCGCGAAATTGCCGAAAGCATTATCGAAAAAGACCCCAAACTTTCGCATCCCAGTCACCTGGCGCTAAAGCAGCAATTAAGCCGATTGAGCGGGAACCGGTATGATTGGGGGAGGATTGGGTAGTTAATATTGAATTACGGCATATTACAGACTGATCCGTTTTAATTTTCATAAGAAAGGATAGCCGGTATCCGACTATCCTAAAAATTACGGTATACTTTTCACTAACATCTGTACATTCGCATCGATACGATATAGTCAACGATAAAAAACAATAATTGTAAATTTCTAAGATCCCTGTACATCCCACCAGACCCTTGACATATAAGAGTCACCATGATTCATTCTACTCACAGCTTCATCATAGTTCTCTTTATTAAGTAAGGTTTCGTCTGAGGGATAACCATATCTTCTTGGAATTTGCCCATTAGTGGAACCTGAATTAGGACCTGGTATAAGTTTGGGATATCCGGTTCTTCTCCATTCTGCAAATGCATCGTAATTTCTGCCAAACATAAGTATCCACTTTTGTGTTTGAATTTTTTCCAGCTTTTGTTCTTTCGTGAGTCCTGTAAAATAGAACTCTTTATTCATAAAATCTTGAGGAATAGCCGTAATATTGTATGGTTGAAGCGCCATCGCTGCCTTTATGCCTTCTTGATAAAATTTTTCGGCATCTTCCACAGTATATGCCCAACCTTCCAATGCAGCTTCTGCTTTATAAAAACAAACTTCGGAGTACGTAAACACATACCATGGTATAGGATTGGCAATACCCAGATTGAAGTATGTTAATTTTGAAGCCAGCGAATAATCATCATTGATAACCCCAACCATTTGTTCGTCAGTCAATGCGACAGCTTTTCCCACATATTGTGGATTTCCGGCTTTTACTGAGTTTACTGTTGGGTCTGCAATAAAGGGAAGTCTCGGGTCGTTAGATTCAACCAGTTTTTTAACAAGTGTCTCTCCTAAATATTTTAAATCCGGACTGCCTCCTGTGAAATGACCAAGAATAGGGTTATATGATGAAGAAATATTATTGAATGTCCTGATCATTGCGTTATCCGAATTACCGGTAAATAACGGTCCGTTGAGCGCCGAAACAACCGTTGATTTGGAAAGAACAGGATCAACATACTTTATTCTCATCCCTAACTGAAGTTTTATAGCATTCGCATATTTTTTCCATTTTTCAACATTACCGCTGTAGTAAAGATCATATTTATCATATGAAGCATCCCCTTCGGTAAGTTTACTCATAGCAGCATCAATATCTTGAATAAGCTGCTTGTAAATGAATTCTTGTTTATCATATTTTGGTTGGGATATTACATTTTCCGGTCCCAATGCACTCTCAGTGAATGGAACATCGCCAAAAATGTCTGTTAAATCTTGCCATAGATCAATTTCTACAATTTTCGCCATCGCCAATTTCGTCCTTCCTTGCGGATTATCCTCAAGTCCTTTAAGCAAATGGTGCCTTATTTGTGCAATGTCTCTAATTTCAGAATAGATGGGAGACCAATCCCCAGGTTGAAAGATATACCTTGATGCAGGTAGGTTAAATCCTGAGTTCCAATGTTGTATCCATGAACCTACTGTAACATTCCGGGATTCGTGGCTTTGTAAAAAGTTTCCATCTCGCTGAACACCGGCAAACAAAATTCCCGGATCCATATATGAAGATGAGGTCGGACTCGTATTAAGTTCCTCGAAACCATTTGTACATGCTATTAGCGTGATACTTAGGATTAATGTAAATATTTGTTTTGTTTTCATCTTTATTTTTTGATTTCGTGATTATTTAGAATCCAATTGAAACGGTCATTCCTATATTTCTCATCATAGGTAATGAGGTAGATTCAATTCCCAACGAAGAGTTGTGTACGTTAAACGATGACGCTTCGGGAGAATAACCGTCTGTTTTACGTTGGAAATAAAACAAATTTCTTCCGTATAACCCAACGGATGCTGATTTTATCACTGAATTAGTTAAAATTTTACTTGGAAAAGTGTAACTTAAACTGATTTCTCGCATGGAGATGTAACTTAAATCATCAATCATTTCTTCCGACACAAAATTTTCTTTATCCGTTGCCACAACATTCCAATAATCTTGGGCATTGACTTGCTTTGTATTACGAACTCCTGTGCTCACCCAATCTCCATTCGCATCTTTTTTAGCAATCATACCTTCGGCGACATATGTACCATCACGACCGGGAAGTGTTTTTTTTGTGGTTCCATACAATATCTCTTCGCGTAAACTTTGTGAGAAAATTTTTCCTCCTTGACTAATGTCTATTAATGCACTCAATCTGAATCCTTTATAAATGAAGTTATTGGTTAGTCCTCCTAACCAGTTTGGCAAGGCGTTGCCGAGAGTTGTTTGAACAAAACCGTTAGTTCTAAGTGGTAATCCGGTGTCAGGATCAATAAGTCTATTACCTTGATCGTCTTTAATCCACGCAAACTTCACACCAATTAGCTGACCAAAAGGTTCACCAGGTTGAGCAACAGTATATATCCCTCGGTCTTGCGCAAGAATATAAGAGTCTACCCCGTCTACGAGTGAAATTACTTTGTTTCTGTTTCTCGAGAAATTAAAAATTGTTTCCCATTTAAAGTCGTTCGTTTGAATCGGCGTTCCTGTAATGAGTAATTCTACCCCTTGATTTTGTATTTCTCCTGCATTAATAACTCTTGATTGAAAAGTGGTGGATGAAGGAAGAGGAACAGATAGAATTTGATTTTTAGTAGATGATTTGTACATTGTAAAGTTGAGTCCCAATCTGTTGTTAAAGAAATTAGCATCAACTCCTCCTTCATAAGAAGTTGTTAATTCGTTTTTCAGATCAGGGGATACTACTGAACTTGAATAATACCCAACCGGAGTTTCTCCAAATTTCTGAGAATTAAGATAATAATTTCCACTGAATAAATAAGGGCCTCCCGAACTACCGGCTTGAGCAACTGAGGCTCTGAGTTTGAGAAAATTCAACTTCTCGTTCGTCAAATTAAACGCTTCTGAAACGATAAATCCTACTCCTGTAGATGGATAGAAATAAGAACTGTTTTTTATAGGAAGTGTCGATGACCAGTCGTTTCGCGCTGAAAAATCTATATACAAATAATTATCAAAAGCTATTTGACCTGAACCATATAATGAATTTATTGCTGTTTCATATAGTTCGAAAATAGGTGTTGTTGTTTTTAGGTTTGTAATTGCGTGCAAATCCGGTACAATGAATTCAATTCCGCTGCTCCCGATTTTCCTGGAAGAATATTTTTGCATGCTTCCACCTGCGTTGAGATTTAAATCTAATTTTTCATCAAGAAATTTGAAATTTGACAGGAAAAGAATATCGCTGTTAGTTTCTCTTACCCTAGTGGTATATTCTTGAAGGTCTCCATTCTTATTAGGGGATGCATACGTTCCTTGTGCTCTCCAAAAAAGCTTATTGTCTACGTAGTAGTCCGTCCCACTTTTGCCTGTGAAGCGCAGCCATGGCGCAAGCTGATACGAAAGTTTAAGATATCCGATAAGTCTGTCACGAGTATCTCTGTTAAATTGCTTGTTTATAGTCCAATAAGGATTCGCCGTAGAGGAATTTGTTGCATATGTTTTTTCCAACCCTTCGAATAAAGATGCTGAGGAAAATCCGAGTTGTCTGGATATTTCATCTTTTGTCCAACTCATTTTTTGCAGGTCATCAATAGAGATATTTCGAGGCATACTTATAAACAAATATGCCGGATTATCATTTGCATCAGATAGTCTCGGTC
>CAKTUP010000123.1 GCA_934621705.1 uncultured Petrimonas sp. | reverse complement strand
AATTAGAGTCATGATTTCCGGGAAGAATATGGTAAGGAACATTCAAATCGTCCAACAAACATTTAGCTGTACGCAATTCATCGTACGAGCCAAACTCGGTAACATCGCCCGAAACAATCACAAAAGCGATTTCGGGATGCGAATTTATATCTTTTACCGTGCGGTATAAATCCTCATCGTTGTTCGAACTGCCGATATGCGTATCGGTTACCAGCGCGAATTTGAAAGACTGCGAGTAAACAGATACCGCGAATCCGACAACATAAAACAGCAGTAAACAGATTTTTCTCATAGCCTATTTCTGTGTAGCACTTTTAAAATAATCGCTAAAAAACAGAACTTGATATTTTATCGCATCTGTCCAATATTCCCAATTATGTACGCCGGGACGCGAAATAAAATCGTGCGGAATATTCCGATAAAGCAGTTCCCGATGCAGCTTTACATTCACATCGTAGAAGAAATCGCCGGTTCCGCAATCGAAGATTATTTTCGTGGAATTTGGCGTGAGCAAATGCAGTTGATTCATCACCGTGTGCTGCTCCCACCGTTCGGGAAACTCGCGCTGCGAACCCAATCGTTTGGTCATATCCCAATTATTCGGAAACGGACGAATATCCACTCCGCCGCTCATACTTCCGCAAGCACCGAAAACATCTTGATGCCGAAAGCCGAGATACAATCCGCCGTGGCCGCCCATACTCAATCCTGTAACTGCTCTGCCTTGGCGTGACGAAATGGTTTTGTAACGAGCATCCACCCAATCGATTAGTTCTTTCGACACGAATGTTTCGAATCGAAACGCCGAATCTACCGGACTATCCCAATACCAGCTTCCAAAAGCGCCATCGGGACAGACAATCATCATTCCGTATAAATCGGCTAAATCTTTTATCACCGGCGCTTTGTTTACCCATCCGGCGTAATTATCGCTATATCCGTGAAGAAGATAAAGCACCGAAAACGCCGTCCTACCGTCGTATCCATCGGGTGTTATCACCACGGTTTTAATCTCTTTTTGCATAGACGGACTGAAAACCAAAACCGTATCTACTTTCGACGCGTGCAGCGATATCGACAAGCCAAGTAAAAGAAGAATGCTGAAAATAAGACGTTTTGTCATAACTTTTGGGGTGTTTAATTTTCTCCAAAGATACAAAAAAGAACCTTTTATGCCCCGAAATTAATATTTCAAAGTTTTTTTATTACTTTTGATTATCCGAACACGCTTTAACGATTTGAGAAAGGCTTATCAATGAAAAAAAGTATCAACGAAATTTTCAATACCGTTATTTTCGACATTCAGGGCAGCAATTTTACCCTTTTAACGCTGCTATATCTTGTTGTCTCTCTATCGCTTTTGCTTTTTTTGAGCAAGCGATTCAGTCTTCTTTTGCAAAACAAAATTCTGGAAAAACGCATCCGGGAACCGGGAGCGCGTTATTCCATCGCTACCATACTGCGCTACTTGATTGTTTTCGTCGGGTTTGTGTTTATTGTGCAATCCGCCGGATTCAATATAAGTTCGTTGGGGCTAATGGCCGGCGCTCTGGGAGTGGGAATCGGTTTCGGGCTTCAAAATTTGTTCAGCGATTTTGTTTCGGGAATCATCCTCCTTTTCGATTCATCGGTGAAAGTGGGCGATGTAATTGATGTGGACGGATTGGTTTGTACGGTCACCAAAATCAATTTACGCACCACGCAAGTGCTGACGCGTGACGACAAGTATATTTTGCTTCCCAATACGTTGCTGACCAAAAACCGAATAATTAATTGGACGCACAATATCGAAAATTCGCGTTTCGATATCGCTGTAGGCGTCGATTACTCGTCCGACGTGGATTTGGTTATGAAATTGATGAAAGAAGCTGCCGTGGAGCAACCCGGAGTGGACAAATCGCCGGAACCGTTCGTGAGATTCAGTCAATATGGAGATTCCGCGCTAATGTTTACCGTGTATTTCTGGTCGGCAAATGTTTTTCGGGTCGAAAACATCAAAAGCGATATCAGGAAAAAGATTTTTTACAAATTTACAGAAAATAACATCGTTATTCCTTTCCCACAGCGGACTTTGCATATAGTGGAGAAGGAATGACGCAACCTAAATAAACAATTAAAAAAATGGACATTCAATTTAAAATAGATGAAAGAAACCGAGGCAGTTTCTTTATCGAAAAAGATGGCAGACAACTTGCCGAACTCGATTTTGAAGTAAAAAACAACGTGTTGAACGCGTATCACACGGGCGTTCGCCCTGAGTTGGAAGGACAAGGTATTGCCGGAAAACTTTTCGACGAAATGGTAAAATACGCGCGCGAAAACAACTACACGGTTATTCCGTCGTGTTCGTATATTTTGGCAAAATTCCGCCGCAACCCCGACGGATTTGCCGATATCTGGCATCGCACAGGTGATGAGCCGACGGGGGATAGTTGCGGAGTGCGGCCGAAATAGGATTTGTGAATATCAACTCTGTCTTTCAAAAATAGAAAAGAAAGTAAAGACACAAAAGCTAACTCCTTGGACTTATTAACTCCGCTTTTTAAAGACTGAGAAGATAACTGACACCTTTCGCTTATTAACTCCGCCTTTTAAGGCGGAGAGATAAAACAATAACTAAAGGGCTTTAGCCCTGAAAGCAAAATTCTTTATGGCATTTGTTAAAGTAATGATACACAGCGTCTGGGGGACAAAAAACCGTACTCCGTTTCTAACAACCGATGTACGTGAAAAAATGATTGAGCATATAAAAGAGAATGCGAAGAGCAAACAAATTTTCATCGATTCGATAAACGGTTATACAGAGCATTTGCATTGTCTTTTTGGATTAAATGCAGATATGACAATTGCTAAAACAATGCAACTTATAAAGGGTGAATCGGCTTTTTGGATAAACAAACAGAAACTATTGAAAACTAAGTTTGAGTGGGCTGATGAATATTTTGCTGTTTCAGTCAGTGAATCCTTATTGTTCAAAGTAAGAGTGTATATTAAAAATCAAGTTGAACACCATAAGAAAAAAACGTGGGCTCAAGAAGTCGAAGAGTTTATGCGTTTGTATAATTTCGAACAATATCACGGCTAAAGCCGACGAAGAACTGCATTTTATCATCTCCGCCCTGAAGGACGGAGTTACAAAAACCGCCGGAAGCCATTCCGAGTTGTTCTAGCTTCTACCCAAACCATTAAACCCAAAGGCTCTTACTCAGTCAAAAAAACGTTTTAAACATATAAAAACCTCCTTCAACTATGGAATTAAACGTTGAAACCATCAGCGCCGTGGCACTTGGCATCGGTTTGAGTGCCAGCACCGGATTTCGGGTTTTCATCCCGCTTTTGGTCGCCGGATTGGCATCGCATTTTGGCATTCTTCCGCTGGGTGAAAGTTTCGCGTGGATGGGTTCCACGCCCGCGCTTATCGCTTTTGCCGTAGCCGCCGTAGTGGAAGTGTTGGCATATTACATTCCGTTTGTCGACAACCTGCTCGACAGCATCGCTACTCCCCTATCCATCGGCGCCGGCACGCTGCTGATGACATCGGTTTTTCCGTCCGACAGCGAATGGATGAAATGGATTATCGGTTTTGTCGTGGGCGGAGGTGCGGCGGCAACTATACAAAGCGGCAGCGCGATTACGCGATTCTTGTCCACCAAATTTACCGCCGGAACAGGCAATTCGGTTGTTTCTACCGGCGAAGGCGTCGCCGCTACGGGATTTTCCGTAATGTCACTGTTTCTGCCGATTCTGGTGGCTCTTGTTTTGGTAATTATTATCGTGATGATTTTGAGGATGGCATACCGTAAACTATTGAAAAAGAAGAAAACAGAAGAAATTATAGACGCCCAAATAATGAAATAAACAGTGGGAAAAAAGCTCAAAGACTATTACGATATGGAGTTTGCACGTGACATTGCGGGTAAACTCCATTCTGTTTATCCGACGTTTAAGAAACAGGCCTTCATAAAACACTATGAAAATAATTTTACGGATAAGGAGTTTCTTCAACGTCAAGATGTCATAGTAGATGCGCTCGATAAAACCCTGACCGATGATTATGCCGAGAACATTTATATTTTTCACCAAATTCTCGGTGAAGAATTATCTAACACCGAAGGTATGTTCAGCGAAGGATGGTGGCTGTGGCCGATTGGGAGATACGTTGAAAAACACGGGACAAAAAATCTTCGAGTTTCGTTGGATTTTATCAAGGAACTAACCAAACGGCATACGGGAGAATTTGCCATCCGTCCGTTGTTAGCAAAATATCCGAAGAAAACCGTATCCGAAATGCTCGCTTGGAGTACTGATGAGAATGTTCACGTGCGCCGTTTAGCCGGTGAAGGAATGAGAATCCGTTTGCCGTGGGCAAAGAAAATATACGTTTGTTTAGATGAATTCGAGACTTACAAACAAATTCTGACCAACCTGAAAAACGATCCATCGAAATTTGTCCAAAAAAGTGTCGGTAACAACCTGAACGATTTAATGAAGGAACGTCCCGAAAAAGCGCAAGAAATCATTACCGAATGGCAGAAAAACAACCCATCAAAAGAAACGTTGTGGATTATTAGGCACGGATTGCGAAGCGAAAGGAAAAAATCCAAAAGTTAGACTCGCAAAAAATAGGGACACGATTATTCGTGTCCCTAATTACAATCGATAATATACTTATCATTATTCTCCCAACAAAAGTTTTCTCATTTTAGTATGAATATCGGTATTCTCCATAATTCCGATAAACTCCGATGCTCCGGGACCATAAGCGAAAATAGGAACCATAACGCCTGTGTGACCTGTACTAGTATAGGTCCCTTTAACCATTCCGGTTTCAAATGAGCCATCGTTAACGGCCATTCCGCCGGTTTCATGATCGGCAGTAACAATTACCAGCGTTTCGCCGTTTTCGGCAGCAAATTCAAGAGCTTTACCCACGGCTTGGTCAAAATCCAACATTTCCTCTACAACTTGTACGGTATTATTGCCATGGCCTCCCGAGTCAATAAAAGAACCTTCTACCATAAGGAAAAATCCTTTCTTGTTGTGCTGTAAAACGTTTAGGGCAGTACGCGTTGAAACTGGCAACATATTTCCACGTTCCGATACCCGTGGGTTTCCTTTTGGTGCAGTTAAACCGGCCAATTTTTTCCCGGTGTAGTTTTCTATTTTACTTAATTCTCTTTCCACGGTGTAGCCTTTTTGCACCAGTTCATCCACCAAATTGCGTCCGTCTTCCCGTTTGGTAAAGAAATCATATCCTCCGCCAATGAACACATCGATATCGGTTTTGAGAAAATCGGTCGCGATGGCTTCTTCCATACTTCTGCTCGGTTGATGAGCAATGAAAGACGCCGGCGTAGCGTGAGTGATGGATGAAGTAGAAACCAATCCTGTTGCTAAACCTTTTTCAGATGCCTCTTCGAGAATGGTTTTTATCGGATTTTTATTTGCGTCAACTCCAATTGCACCGTTGTAGGTTTTTTTTCCGGTAGAAATTGCCGTGCCTCCTGCCGCGGAATCGGTTACATATCGATTAAACGACGCCGTTTTTGAAAATCCGATGTACCTGCAATTTTCGATAAATAAATTTCCTCTGTTTGCCGTAAGTCCCGCGAACAGATGCGAAATACCCATTCCATCACCAATAAGAAGGATAACGTTTTTCGGCGTATCGCTTTTGAAAGTTTGCGTGAACGATTTCACTTCGTACGCTTCTCCACCCTGATACAGGGTAAGGTCTTTGTC
>CAKTUP010000122.1 GCA_934621705.1 uncultured Petrimonas sp. | reverse complement strand
TTAATAATACGCACTATTTTTCGGCTCAAAATAGGCTTGCGGATGCAAACAAGTAGGACAGTTTTTAGGTGGTTTTTTACCGGTAAACACGTATCCGCAATGGCGACATTGCCATTCAATGTCTTCTTCGCGAGCGAAAACGGTTCCGTTGTTCACCCGATCCAGCAATTTCAAATATTGCTCTTCATGAACGGCTTCGGCTTTGGCGATCATGCGGTACATGGTGGCAATTTCCTTGAAGCCTTCTTCTTCGGCAACATCGGCGAAGTGGGGGTACAGGTCTGTCCACTCTTCGTTTTCGCCTGCAGCGGCTTCTACCAGATTTTCGGCCGTGTTGCCGATCTTTCCTGCGGGATACGCGGCCGTGATTTCCAGCATACCGCCTTCCAGGTATTTGAACATACGTTTCGCGTGCACCATTTCCTGATCGGCAGTTTCAAGAAAAATAGCGGCAATTTGTTCGTAACCTTCTTCTTTGGCTTGTTTGGCGAAGAACGTATAGCGCATTCTTGCCTGAGACTCACCTGCAAACGATTTCAGCAGGTTTTGCTCCGTACGGGTTCCTTTTACACTTTTCATAAGGGTTTGTTTTATAAAACGTTAAAAATTGACTAATTTTTGCAAAGATACGAAATTAAAAAGTGCCCGCGGTTTCTAAAACGCTTACAGATAGAAATTTAAACTATTTCTAAATAACGATCCGTTAATTGGGGTGGTTGTGGATTGTAAATCAGGCAAATTCGCTCAATTCGAGCCAGCGAAGGGTTTTTTCGTCAATCAAACTGATGACTTCCGAGATGCGGTTGGATTTGGAAATGAGTTCTTCCGACGATAGATCTCCCGATGAAAGTTGTTCGGTAAGTTGCTCTTTCTCCGTTTCCAGTTGCTGAATTTTGGCTTCCAGCCCTTCAAATTCCTGTTTTTCTTTAAAGGTAAGTTTGGTTTTTTCCACCGGTTTCGGTTTTTCGGTGGTTTTGTCCGCTTTCGCCGGTTTGGATTCGTCGGCAACGCGTTTGTCTTCTATCGATTTCCAGTCGCGGTATTGCGTGTAGTTTCCCGGAAAGTCCTGAATATCGGCATTTCCGTGAAAAACAAGCAGGTGGTCTACCACTTTGTCCATAAAGTAGCGGTCGTGCGAAATGACGATAAGGCAGCCTTTGAAACCGATTAGGTATTCTTCCAGAATGTTGAGCGTAACGATGTCGAGGTCGTTTGTCGGCTCATCGAGAATCAGGAAATTGGGATTTTTGATGAGAACCGTGCACAGATACAACCGCCGTTTTTCGCCCCCGCTCAGCTTGTAAACAAAATCGTGTTGGCGGGCCGGAGCAAACAGGAAATGCTGCAAAAACTGCGACGCGGTAAGCCGGCTGCCGTTTCCCAGATCGATAACTTCGGCAATGTTTTGCACCACGTCAATCACTTTTGTCTGCTCGTCAAACTGCAGGCCTTCCTGGCTGTAGTAGCCGAAATTGACGGTTTCGCCGATATCGAAATTTCCCGAATCGGGTTGCTCAAGCCCAAGCAGCATTTTTATAAACGTGGATTTTCCGGTGCCGTTGTTGCCGATGATTCCCATTTTCTCGTATCGGGTGAAAATGTAGTTGAAATTGTCGGTAATCTTGATGTCGCCGAAACTTTTGCTGATGTTTTTGGCTTCGAATATCTTTTTGCCGATATACGCACCTTTTGCCGACAACTTAATATCGTTTTGAGCGCGGCGTTGTTTGGCTTTTTCTTCCAGTTCGTAAAACGCGTCGATACGCGATTTGGCTTTCGTGGCGCGCGCTTGCGGTTGTCGGCGCATCCAGTCGAGTTCTTTGCGGTAAATGTTTCGGGCGCTGTCTATTTCTGCACTTTGTGCCGCTATACGCTCATCGCGTTTTTCCAGATAATAAGCATAATTGCCTTTGTATGAGTAAATCTGTCGCTCTTCAATTTCAAGGATTTGCGTACACACCCTGTCGAGGAAATATCTGTCGTGCGTAACCATCAACAAACTGATATTGGAGCGCGAAAGGTGGCCTTCCAGCCATTCCACCATATCCAAATCAAGGTGGTTGGTGGGTTCGTCCAAGATAATCAACTCCGGTTCGGAGATAAGTGCGTTGGCCAGCGCCACCCGCTTCACTTGTCCGCCCGAGAGTTCACCGATCTTCTGCTCAAACTGAAATATTTTGAGTTGGCTGAGAATCTGTTTGATGCGCTGTTCGTAATCCCAGGCGTTCAGCAAATCCATTTTCGCCATAATTTCGTCCAACTCTTTGTGGTTGTTGGATGCCATAATTTCTTCGTACCGGGCAATGACTTTCACGGCTTCATTTTCCGATTGGAAACAGGCTTCCAGCACCGTCAGTTCGGGATTGAATTGGGGCGATTGTTCCAGATAAGCCACTCGGATGTCGTTTCTGAAAACCACCCGACCGCTGTCGTAAGGCTCTTTTCCGGCAAGAATGTTGAGCAAGGTGGTTTTCCCCGCTCCGTTTTTGGCAATCAATCCAATTTTGTCGCCTTCGGCAATGCCGAAAGAGATGTCGCGAAAAAGCACCAGGTCGCCAAAGCTTTTGGTGAGCGTATCGATTTGCAGAATGGGATTTGCCATTTAGAGAAGTGGAATTTTGGGTGCAAAGATACGAACTATTTACGATTTCCGAACTGCAATTTTTATTGCACAGAGCGACACGGAGAATACACAGAGATTTTTTATTCTCTGTGAACTCTGTGCTGCCTCTGCGTTCTCTGTGTAACCACTAAAACCGCCAGCGGAGATAAGTAAAGACATCGGTGCGGCTGTTGCCGTCTATTAAATCGGTGCCGGAGCCGATGGTCTCGCGGTCGAAATAGCGGGTGTGGCCGATTTTGGCAGAAAAAGAGATGCGCGAAGTGATGTTGTACCGTCCCGATACCGCCACTCGCATTCCTTCGCCGTAAAACGACGGCATATAAAACGTGCTCAGAATGTTGCGCTCGTAAGAATAAAGCCTGGCGGCAAAGGATTCGGATTTGAAGTATCCGGCGTAGAAATTACCCGAAACTTTGTCGTTTCCGCGGTAGCCGATGTTTTGCGAGAGCATCCACCCCGTTTCCCGCTGAAAATGTTTTTGTTGGTACAAAGCGGCATCCAACGTGGTACGAAAATTCCATCCGTTGTTGAGCGTGTTGTTGTATCGAAGCCTGATTTTCTGGGTGTTGTAAGGCAGAACGGTTCGGGAGTTTTCATCGGGATAGCGGGCGTTTTGTTCCCGTTGCTTGTATCGGTAACGCAACTCGAAACCGGAGTTTCGGCTCACGGTGTATGTCCCCAACAGATACACTTCCATCCCTTTCGAGGATGGCTTATCTACCTGACTTCTCACCCACGGAAACCGGAAAACATCGATATAACTCGTTATCGAAACTTTTGATATCGGGCTGAACGTAGCGCCAACGTACAGCCCGCTTTCGTTCTGCACACGGGCGGTTTCGGAAAACGCTTGCGCGTGCAGGGCGTTGTACGAGATGGGGAAATAGCGGTAAAGCGCCGAGAGAGAAAGCAGGTTCGACGGCGCGTATTGTATCATATTCGTGGCGGCCACCGCGCCGTTTCTGGCAACGGCGGCTTCTCCGGCAAACGATAAGCGGTTCAACCGGTAAGAATAATCGATGCTCGCGTTCATGTTGGAAGAATCGCGCAAATAGTAATAGTTATATTCCTGAACAGTAGGTTGGTACATTCGATTATACTTGTGATGAATACCGCTTATTCCCACCTGAAAACCGTCTTTCCGGTAGTTTACGTTTATTCCCGTAACCTGTTCGCGTGCGTTGTTTTTCTTTTCCATTTCGCCCGGAGTCCGATGGTAACCGTCTATTTTAAAGGATGTTATTTCGCCATCGGCGGACAGGTTGGCATCGAAACGTTTGTTGGAATAAAAGGTGGTAATGTTGATGTTCCCAAATCCGAAAACCGCCGCCGCACCGCGAAAAAAACCATTTTCGGCAGTGGAGAAATGCCGTTTGGGCGCTTCGGTACGGCGAATGATGCTGTTGGTTGCCCACGCTTTGGAAAGCATGAAGTTGTTGTTGAGTATCAGCCCCTGTCCGAACGAAAGCCGGTAATCGCCTACGGCAAGCGTTTTCAGTTTGCCTACATCGCGCACGATAAGGTGGAACCCGTAATGATCGTATCCTTTGGGATAATTTTTCCTGAAAAACGGTTCTCCGGCATCTTTTTCGCCCAGCAAGCCGAATTGAATTTTATCGCGGTACGCGAACGAGTATTTTAGCGACGTGTAGAAATCTTCGCCGCGGTATTTCCGGTTGGGGTATCGTTGCAGGATGCTGTCGGAAAATTCGCCGTAACCGGCACGTTGATTGAGCGTTTTGTCGAATCGGAATTGCACTTCGCTTCTGCCACGTTTCAACATTTCATTCACCGATGGTCGTTCTTTTTCCATTTCTCCCACGAAGAAAAACGGCAAAATCAATTCAACGGTGTTAAAATCGAGGTACGAAACGTTGCGAAGTTCAAAAACGGTGTAAACCGGACGGTTTTTCTCCAGAAAATCGATTATGGCAGACGCTTGTTCGTAAGTCAGCAACGGAAATCGCTCCAATTGCTCGCGCGAAACCGTGTTCAAATTCATGGGGTTGTTTTCCAGCATCGTCAACTCCTGAAACATGTTTTCCACGGTGGATTCGTCCAATTCTTCTTCGGCAAGTTGCTCCAGGTGCGTGCGCCAATCGTTGGATTGTGCTTCTGCCGACGAGAATTTTGCGCAAAAAATAATCGTCAAAATTAGGTGAAAAACTCGAAATCTCATACTCCTTAAGATTTGAAAGTTACGATTTATGCAAAAATAATCAAATTTTTTATTCAAGCAAACAGATGATTATAAATTACATATCATTTTCTATCTTTGCATTCTATTTCAATAGAAACAACTTTATGTTTAAATTTATTCCGATCGCATGCATCGCCCTAATGCTGTTGTCTTGTAATAAACCGCAGGAAGCTGTTCGCGATTTTCCGCAAATTGTGGAAAACGATACGCTTCGGGTTATCACGCTCAACACTTCTACTTCTTATTTTATTTATCGCGACCAGGAGATGGGGTATCATTACGAGATGATAGAGAGTTTTGCTAAAGAACACGGACTTGAACTTCAGGTAATTGTGGCTCAAAATTCGGCTTCGTTGGTGCCGATGCTGCAACGTAATCTGGGCGATGTTATCGCATACAACGTTCCCGTTGAAAACGCGCTTAAAGACTCAATTCTCTACTGCGGTTTATCGGAGATTTCGCATCAGGTGCTGGTGCAGCGTGCCGGGCGCAACGATACGGTGCTGAAGGATGTTATGGAACTGATAAACAAAGATGTTTATGTGCTTCGGGGTTCGAAATACGAGCAGCGGATGAACAACCTGAATCAGGAATTGGGTGGGGGAATTAACTTGAAATATGCCGATAAAGACACTCTCGTGGTGGAGGATTTAATCCGTATGGTGTCAGCCGGAGAGATTAAGTACACTGTTGCCGATGAGTATGTTGCCCGGCTGAATCACACCTATTTTCGAGATATCGATATCGGGATGCAGGTGAGTTTCGACCAGCGAACGTCGTGGGCAGTGCGAAAAGATACGCCCGTTCTTGCCGATTCGCTTAACGCGTGGTTCAAACGAGCCAACCGGGCGCCCAATTACCTGCGGCTAACGAAGCGATACTTTGAAGAAGCCAAAGGTTTTCACGCCGATAATCAATCGACTTTCGTAACGATACTCGCTCCCGGAC
>CAKTUP010000121.1 GCA_934621705.1 uncultured Petrimonas sp. | reverse complement strand
TTTTCCATTCTATTTAATATAATATAAGTTTTGAAGAGTTGTCAAATTTAATAAGCGGATATTTTTTTCAAAGAAATAATAAATTTTTTGAAGAGAGTTTGCAGAATTCTTAATTTTCATTCTGTAATCTTTAAGTATTTCTTCACGTTTTTCATAATAAAATTTATTATCAAGTTTTCTTTTGTACTTATAAATTATTCTATTATTCAACATTTTATGCGGTATTTTTTTGGAATTGCAGACAACGTCTAATTTACGTAATTTCGTAAAATCACCCAAATTAGCTGTATTTGCGAATGTTTTGTTGTATTTATTTTTCTACTTTTTCAAAACTCAACACTAAACACTACTTCTTCCCCTTCGGAATAGTAACCACAATACTAATTATCGCCAGCACAATCATCAACAAGTTCACGCCCAGGGCGATGGTTGCCGCCTGACGCACCGCCACATTGTCCTGCCGGCCTACGAAAGTGAGCACGCCTTCCATCCACGTGATATTTTCGCCCACGTTGAGAGCCGAGAAAACTCCTGCGGAGATGGCTACGCCAAGTGCCGCACCCAGCGACGATGCCATTTTGTAAATTCCCGAACCGGCTCCGGCTTGCGCTTCGGGCAGGTTGGAGAGAGCCGCGTCGGTTGACGGTGTGGCATAAAATGCCAGTCCCAGGCCGAAAAGCGTGTAGGAAATAATCGCCAGAATTTTGTATGTGTCGGTCATCACGTTGGTAAACATCAGCAGGATAATGGAAACGCCCACGATAAGCGAACCCCAAATCATCGGTTTGCGGGCGCCGAATCGCTGCAGCAGTTTTTCGCCCACGCGGATAAAAGCCAGAATGGCAATGGCGTATCCCAGCGTAAGGAAACCGGCATCGCGGGCAGTCATATTTCCGCCGATTTGAAGCAGAGCCAGCGACACAATCAGCATTCCGGCCGTTCCGTTGAGCATAAAATTGGAAATGGTGGCGCCTGTGAAGGTCATATTGTTGAACAGTTTGAAATCGATAAAAGCGCCTTCTTTTCCTTTTTCAATCACAAAGAAAAATCCGAAAAACACCAGCGTAACCGCTATCAGAATAAGTCCCAGCGTGCTTGTCCAGCCAAATTCAGAGCCTTTGCTCACCAAAAGTTGCAGCGCAATCATCGCCAGCATAAAAGTGATAATTCCGGCGAAATCGGTTTTTTTATTGCCTGTGGTTTCGGCTTTGCTTTCGGGCGTGCCTTTAATCATCAGCAATCCCACTACCGACAGTGCCGCCGCCGCGAAGAAAATATACCGCCAGCCCACACCCACCATCAGTCCGCCAAAAAGCGACGCGAAACCCGAACCGCCCCAAGAACCCATCGACCAAAGGCTGATGGCGCGCTGCCGTTCTTTGCCTTCCCAGTAGGCTTTTACGAGCGCCAAACTCGCCGGCATTATCGCCGCGCCGGACAGCCCCTGAAAAATCCGTCCCAAAATCAATACCGGACTTGCCGCTCCGCCCACGGGCGTAATTCCCACCAAAAGCGAACCGATGATACTGAAATAAAATCCGAACTGAATCATCCGCACCCGTCCGATTTTATCCGCCAAACCGCCAAAAACGACGATAAAAATACCCGAAAACAGCGATGTTATCGATACGGCGATATTCATCATCGAGGTTTCCATACCTAAATCTTTCGCCATATCCACGTTGATATTTAGCGTAGTTTGCGCGAACAGCCAGAAAGCCAACACGCCCAGAATGATACCGAACAACAGTCGGTCATTCCCTTTGTACTGAATTGAATTTGTCATATTAACTATTATTGAATTGCTATTTTAAGAAACTGTTTTGAATTTTTTTATGCGATGTTTTTTAGTCATTTTTTGATGGATTTGGACTTTCGTTTCGCATCAAATAGCGGGCTATTTGAAAGGAAGGAAAGTTCAAAGACGCGAAAAAGGGCAAAAAACAGCATAAAAGAATCAACAAAAATATATGTTCGTAAAATTCAAAACAGTTTCTAAATCTTTTCTTCTGTTTTTTTAGACTTATCCGGTATCAATACCGACACGGTAACGATTACCAAAACCGCCAGCAGCAAACAAAACGCTAATCCCAGCATCGCGCCCTGACGAACGGGCACATTGTCCTGCCGTCCTGCAAATCCGACCAAATTGCTCAACCACGCAATAGGCTCGGAGCGAGAGGCAACCGCCGTATAAATGCCTGCGGCAATGGCAATGCCGAAACTCGTTCCGAGGGACGATGCCATTTTAAAAATTCCGGCTCCGGTTCCGGCCTGACTATCGGGCAAATTGGAGAGTGCTGCGTCGGTGGCGGGCGTGGCGAAAAATGCCAATCCCAGTCCGAAAAGCGAGTAAGCGATAACTGCCAGCACCACGTATTGCCCGGTCATAATTTGTGTTTGCATCAACAGGATAATGGCTACGCCGATAATCAACGCACCCCAGATTATCGGTTTTTTAGCGCCGAATTTTTGAAGCAGTTTTTCACCTACGCGAATAAACAATATCACGGCAATAGCAAATCCAAGTGTTAGCAAACCGGCTTCCATAGCCGAGAATTGTGCTCCGCGCTGCATCAGCGTAAGCGAAACGATAAGCAATCCGGCCGTGCCGTTGATAAAGAAATTGGCCAGCGTGGCTCCGGTAAATGTTTTATTTTTGAACAGTTTGAAATCCACGAACGCAAAGGGCGCCCGGTTTTCGATATGGATAAACAGGTAGCCAAACACAACGGTAATGGCCACCAGCACAATGGTAATCCAGTTGGTCCAGCCAAATTTATTACCGTTGGTAATGAAAATCTGCAACGCCAGCATCGCAATCATAAATACCGCGATGCCGCCCCAATCGATTTTGTATTTTCCGGCGCCTTCACGCTTGTTTTCGGGCAATTCCTTGGTTAAAAACAAGGCGACAACGGCAACTGCAATGGCAAAAAAGAAAATCCATCGCCAGCCTAAACTCGAAGCGATAATTCCGCCTGTGAGCGAACTCAATCCCGAACCGCCGAACGTTCCTATCGACCAAAGGCTGATGGCGCGTTGCCGTTCTTTTCCTTCCCAGAAGATTTTCAGCATTCCCAAGCTCGTGGGCATCACAAACGCGGCGGAAAGCCCTTGCAACGCTCGTCCGATGAGCAGAAAAATTGTTGCCGCTTTTCCCGCGGGAGCCAGCGCAACCAACAATGAACCGACGATGGCCAGCCATAACCCGATGCGGAAAATTTTTACTCGTCCGATACTGTCTGCCAATCCGCCGACAACGACGATGAAAATTCCCGAAAACAACGCCGCCAGCGACACGGCAATGTTCATTGTGTTGGCATCCATACCGAGCGTTTCGCTCATCACGGGCGACACGTTCATCATTGAATTGGCAAAGAGCCAGAAAGTTAGTACAGAGAGAATAAAGCCAAACAGCACTTTATCGTTTCCTTTGTAATGTATTGTTTCCATTGTGAAAAAATTAGTTGAATGAATAAGGAATTAACAGGCTTGCGCCCACCACGAAATGAAATTTATCGGCAACGGGATTGTAGGCGATTTTGGTGAAAACGGGCATTGTAACCGGCTGATAAAGTTTGAAATTGTATTGCAGTTTCAATTCCAGGTTATTTATTCCGCCGCGGGAAGCGTAAAGCCCCTTCCACGGAGTAACGCCGATGCCGCCCCACGCACTGAAGTTTCCCCACCGATGTTGGTAAGACGTTTCGAGATAGGTAGTATAATTTTTGTTGCCGTCGGCATTGGGGTCTCCGCCAAACACGACGGTTGCCGCTTTTAGCGATAGCGGAAACCACGGCAATTGGTACGTCACCATTAAATCGACAAAATGCTTGGATGTTGTGGTTCCGAAATCGAACGGATTGGTGTTCCAAAAATTCCGTCCGGGCGAGTAAATATCCCAAAGCCCGATCCACAGGTCTTTCGCGGGCGAATAATTGATCCACGGCATCACGGTTTTGTAAATCCCGTCGAAAGAACCGCCGGCAAACACGCCGATGTTCCAATGCTTGTTGTAGAACGAAATGCTGGGTTCAAACGCGGGCGCTTCGCCAAAAAGCGGGCCTTTGCCTAATCCGCGCCAGTAGTGCTGCGTAACGTACTGAATGTTGCCCAAAAATTTCCAATCGGAGCGCGGTATGGAGTCCGATTGTGCATTGGTACTAACAATACCCGATAGTAAAAACGCTAAAGCGAAGAGAGTATTCTTCATAAGCAAACTTTTTAAAGGTTTACGGTTGGTGTTTATTCTTTACAGTTTTATTGTGTTTCGGTTTTTAAAAATTTGATACAAACTTAAAAAAAAATAACAGAATAGTAAATTTTATTCTGTTATTTTATTATTAAGAAAAGAAATTGTGTTTTCTTTTGAAACTTTGTTTGTTGAGAGAGTTTTGTATGTTCATTAAGACACTCGTTTATCAGTTTCTAACAAGGCGAATGCGGTGTAAGAATTACCTCACATCAATTACCAGCACCCAGTCTTTTTGCTGTGTGTTGGGTGGCGTGAATGTTTGAGTTCCGTTGCTGTATTTTCCTTTTACCCGACGATATTTTCCCGTTACGGGATTAAACCACGATACTCTTTTCCTGCCGCTGCTCAACTTATTCAGATCAACTTGCACCGGATTGGGTTGAGGCAGAAAAATCATGGCATACGTTGCTTTCTGATTGCGCGTGGCAATGATGATATCGCGGTAATCGCTTCCGCGATCGGAAACTACCATACTGTTGTCCTCGATGCGATTAAAATCGGGCCGGGAAAACATCAGGTCTTTCAGGTGATGAATGTGGTTGGCGGCTTTTGCATTTAAAGCGTTTCTCCATCCGATAATGGTATCGCCAATCCAAACGGGAGCATTGCGGGTGGTGTCAACAAACTGCCAGATATGATGATGTCCGTAAACGGTGCCGGCGCCACCGGCGAAAACTCCGCGATAGATGCGGGCACGGACATCGTAATCATCAAAATAGCCACGCTCGGCGCGCGTCCATTTGTTGTCCCATGGATTCATGGGATGGTCTTCGTAACACGGCTCCATATCCATAACGGGGCGTTTGGGCGTTAGCTTTAAATCGGAAACGATTGTTTCCCAGGGTTTTTCCCATCTGCTTCCGTGGCCACTTTGCAACGAGTGCATACTTAGCCAGCTTTCTTCGTTCAAATAAGTGGACGACGGCGTATTGCCACGTGCATGATAGGCGATAAAAACATCTTCGCCGAAAGTTTCTTGTATAGCTTTTGCCATGGCTCTCCAAATGGGGCGATAATCGGCAGTAACAACTCCTTCCTCATTGCGCGGAACGCTTACACGGTCGCCGCCCAGAATCCAGATCACATTCCATTGATTTTTATACCGTTCGGCCAGTTGCTTGGCATAATTGTAAGCCCTATCCTCGTTGGTGAAGATATAACTGTTGCTCCAGGTATCAACTACTTTATCTCCCCACGTGGGGAGTAAACCGATGTACAGGTTGCGTTTGGCAGCTTCCTGAATCACAAAATCCACGTGATCCCAATAGTCGTACTCTTCGGCGTTATTCGGATTATTTCCCGGAGTTACTGCCCATTCCAGTGTTTCGAGATTCTTGAACGGCACATCTCCGTGCATGTTGGGCTGATGCAATCCTTCGAGTTCGGCCAGTCCCACCGCCATAATTACATTGAATTGCTGTTTCTGACGGGTGTTCAGATAATGAACGGCTTCCTCACGGGTGAGCCTGTGAAAAAGCTCCCAGGCGGTATCGCCCAGCCAGAAAAACGGTTTTCCGTCTTTTTTTGTAACCAGGTAAGTTTTGGTGGCATCAACGCTGATTTGAGC
>CAKTUP010000120.1 GCA_934621705.1 uncultured Petrimonas sp. | reverse complement strand
TTATCGAACGAGTGGCGGTTGGTGTCCGAGATAAAAATCTGGCCAAATTCATCGCCCGAAACTAATTTTACGATTTCTTCCACCCGATTGGCATCCAGCCGGTCGAAAATATCGTCGAGCAACAATATGGGCGTTCGCCCTCCGGTTTTCAGCAGGTAGTGAAACTGAGCCAGCTTCATGGAAACGAAATAGGTTTTATTTTGTCCCTGCGATCCTGTTTTTTTAATGGGAAAACCATCGAGCAGCATTTCCAGTTCATCGCGGTGGATGCCGGTGGTGGTGTGTCCGACGGCGATATCGCGACGGCGGGTTTCGCGCAACCGCGCAGCAAAATCGCGGTCGGCAAGTTGCGAAACGTAATCAAACGACACGTTTTCGCCCGAAAGGCTGATGCGCTTGTAAAATCCGTCGAAAATGGGGGTAAATTCTTCCACAAACGCGCGCCGTTTCTCAAAAATAAACTCGCCATCCGTTACCATCCGTTCTTCCCAAAGCTCCAGCAGCGTGAAATCTATTTCGTTATCGTCCATTTTCAACATCGCGTTGCGTTGCTGCAAAGCGTTATTGTAGCGAATAAGGGCATGCATATACTCTTTGTTGAACTGCGAAATGGCAATATCCATAAACTTGCGCCGTTCTTCGCTGCCGCCTTGAATGATATCGATATCGGCAGGCGAAATCATCACCAGCGGAATAAATCCGATATGGTCGGACAACTTTTCGTACTCTTTCTTGTTCCGCTTGAACTGCTTTTTCTGCCGACGGCGCAATCCGCAATAAATCTCTTCTTCGTTCCCGTTTTCAAATTCATATTTGCCCTGGATCATGCAGACATCGGCATCGTGCTTGATGATCTGTGTATCGATGGGATTGGTATAACTCCGGCAAAACGACAAATAATAAACCGCATCCAGCAGATTGGTCTTACCCATGCCGTTGTTACCCACAAAACAGTTGATTTTGGGCGACAGTTCAAGCTCAACCTGCGCGAGGTTTTTGTAATTTATGATGGAAAGATGTTTGAGAATCATTTGATGGGTGATGGATGATGGGTGTTTGTTGAAAATCTGACAGTCTCTTGTCGTCTGTCCTGGTTCTTTGCTCTTGGTTCTTTTGTAATGCGCCGGACGATAAATCCGTCAGGCGCGGCGGCGGGGTTATTCCGCCAGAATCAATTGCTGCAGTTCTTCGGGATTTACGTTGATTTTCAACCGGCCTTCCTGGGCGAAAGTTATTTTTCCGGTTTCTTCCGAAACAATAATCACCTTGGCATCGGTTTCCTGCGTGATCCCCAAGCCCGCACGATGCCGTAGTCCCATATGCTTGGGAATGTTCGGGTTTTGCGATATGGGCAGAATGCAGCCTGCGGCCTTTATCTTTTTTCCCACGACTATCATGGCGCCGTCGTGCAACGGACTGTTTTTGAAGAATATATTTTCGATTAACCGCGACGAGATATCGGCATTGATTATTTCACCCGTTTGTTCGTACAAACTGAGTTGTAAATCGCCTTGTACTACAATTAGCGCCCCTATTTTGGATTTCGACAAATTCATGCAGGCAAGAACAATGGAGGTGACGTAAGATGTGTCTTGTTGTGGTTTATTGTTGGGAATAAGCAGCTTGGATACGAATTTCCACCCTTTTTTCGACCCCAGCGACATAAGGAACCGGCGAATCTCATCCTGAAAAAGAATAACCAGCAAAATAAGCCCGATATTTACGAACTGATCGAGAATGGAGCCCAGCAACACCATTTCGAAGATGCGGGAAACGAGTAGCCAGATAGCCAGAAAAACGACTATTCCGATAAAGAGCGGCCGCATTCCCGAGATTTTCACCATTTTAAAAAGATAGTACAAAAGCGACGCTACCAGAAAAATGTCGATAAAATCTTTTATTCCAAAGTGTTCTAACATAAAATTTGCTTCGCGTAATTTACTTCGTGTAATTTGCTCACTGCGTTCGCGTAATTCGTCGTTCCGTTTAATTTTTCATCGCCACGACTAATTACTACTGAATTACTACCGAATTACTTATTTTTGTTGTAATTTTCACGCACTCCGCGGCTTCTTTCACGTCGTGAACGCGCAATATATGCGCCCCCGACAGCAAGGCAACCGTATTTAAAACCGATGTGCCGTTCAGGCTTTCCTGCGCCGTGCATCCCAGAAACTTGTAAATCATCGATTTTCTGGAGATTCCTGCTAAAATCGGCACATCAAAGGTATTAAAATATTTTAAATAAGCCATCAACTGGTAGTTCTGATCTATGGTTTTGCTGAACCCAAATCCCGGATCGATAATGATATCGTTTACTCCCAACAGATTCAGTTTCGCCATTTTCTCCGAAAAATAATAGAGGATATCCTGAATAAAATTGTCGTAATGGGTGAATTGCTGCATGGTTTGCGGCGTTCCGCGCATGTGCATCAGAATGTAGGGAACGTTGAGCCGGGCAACGGTTTCAAACATATTTTCATCGATTTGCCCGCCCGAAATATCGTTGATAATATTTACGCCGTATTTTTCCACCGTTACTTTTGCTACTTCGGAATAAAAAGTATCGACCGATAGAATTACATCGGGAAACTCACGACGAATAATTGCCAGAGCCGGTTCCAATCGCTCCAACTCTTCTTTTGCCGTGAGCAAGGTGGACGTGGGCGTGGTGGATTGTCCGCCGATATCGATAATGCGGCCGCCTTCGTCCAGGATTTGACGACAACGGTTTACGATATCCGTTTCGGTTTGTTTGCGGCTTCCGGAATAGAACGAATCGGGCGTAACGTTCAGAATTCCCATTACCAGCGGTGTGGAAAGATCGAGCAATTCGCCGTTTATGTTGATGAATCTTTTCATTGTTTCTACAACGTGGAATTGGGATTTTTGTCGGGATAATCGATGGTGTAATGCAGTCCGCGGCTTTCTTTTCGTGCCATGGCCTGCTTAATGACCATATAACCCACTTTTATGATGTTTCTTAACTCGCAGATTTCGCGCGAAATTACCGAGCGATGAAACAGGTTTTCGGTTTCGCGGAAAAGAATATTGAGCCTGTCCATCGCGCGCTGCAAGCGAATATCGGAACGAACGATACCCACATACGACGACATAATTTGCCCCACTTCCTTGTAACTTTGCGTAACAAGCACCATCTCTTCGGTGGAAGTGGCGCCTTCGGCGTTCCAATCGGGAATATCTTCGCGGAAAGAGTAGTTTTTGAAAACGGGAACGGAGTGTTTGGCAGCCGAATCGGCAAAAACCACCGCTTCGATCAGCGAGTTAGATGCCAACCGATTGGCGCCGTGCAAGCCGGTGCAGGCACATTCGCCGTTGGCGTACAGGCGGCTTATGCTGGTTTCTCCATCAATGTTCACTAAAATTCCGCCGCACAGGTAATGCGCTGCCGGTGCCACCGGAATCATATCTTTGGTGATATCAATTCCGTAGGAAAGGCATTTCTCGTAAATGGTGGGGAAATGTTTCTTGGTTTCTTCGGCGTTTTTGTGCGTTACGTCTAAATAAACATGGTCGTCGCCCCGATTCTTCATTTCCGTATCGATGGCGCGGGCAACGATATCGCGCGGAGCGAGCGAAAGCCGTTCGTCGTATTTCTGCATAAACTCTTTGCCGTTTTTCGTTTTCAGAATACCGCCGTAACCGCGCATGGCTTCTGTAATGAGAAACGACGGACGCACGCCCGGATGATACAACGCCGTTGGATGAAATTGCACAAATTCCATCCCTTTTATCTCGCCTTTGGCGCGCGCCACCATGGCAATTCCATCGCCTGTTGCTACCAGCGGATTGGTGGTGGTTTGGTAAATGCAGCCGATGCCGCCGGTGGCCATCATGGTAACGCGTGAAAGGAACGTGAGAACTTCGTTCGTGTTCAGGTCTAAAATATAAGCACCGTAACACTCTATATTCGGTGTCCGGCTTGTTATTATTTCGCCCAGATGGTGCTGGGTGAGGATCTCTATCGTGAAATGGTTGTCGTAAACATCAATATTGGGGTGATTGCGGATGGTTTCGATGAGGCTGGTCTGAATTTCGGCGCCGGTGCTGTCTTTGTGGTGCAAAATTCGAAACTCGGAATGTCCGCCCTCGCGGTGCAGGTCGAAATTTCCTTTTTCGTCTTTATCGAAATCCACGCCCCAGCTTATCAACTCTTCTATTTGTGCCGGCGCCTCGCGAACCACTTTTTCCACCACTTCCGCGTCGCACAAACCCGCTCCGGCATCCAGCGTGTCGGCAATGTGCTTTTCAAAATTGTCCCAGGGGTTGGTAACCGATGCAATTCCACCTTGCGCGTAGTATGTATTGGCATCTTCGAGCGTGGTTTTGGCAATGATTGCCACTTTGCCGTGTTGCGCCACTTTCAGGGCGTAGCTCATTCCGGCAATGCCCGAGCCGATTATCAGAAAATCGTATTTATAAGCCATTCTCTCGTTCAAAAATTATTCTTTTCAACACAAATTTAGGCATTAAAGTTTACAATTTATTCCATCTTTTAATTTAAATGGAAATGAGGGAAGGATTTTATTCCGAAATAATAGTTAAAAGTCTGTGGTTTAGTTTGATTATTTTGATAAAAATATTTACTTTGTGTAGCGTATGGAATTAGATGAATAAACAATTTAAAATCTACCCGATCAATGAAAAATTATATAATTATTAACTTTTTGCTGTTGTTGTTCTGCAGTTTTCCGCTTTTTGGCAGTGAAAACGATGTTTCGCAGGCACAATCGTACACGTTGCGCGGCAGAATATTGGGGAGCGACACGCGCGAACCGCTGGCCAACGCGAGTGTAACAGTTGGAAATTTGAATATTTCGAGCGTAACCAATCAGGACGGTTATTTTACGTTGAGAGTTCCGGCATCGGCACGAAATTCAAGGCTTATTATCCGGTATCTGGGTTACGAAAACATGGGAATTCCGGTGGTTACGCTGATCGACAAACCCAACAACCACATTATGTTGATCCCGTCGTCGATACAGTTGGGAGCGCTGGAAGTTGTGTCTGGCGACGGCACCGAACTGATGCGCGAAGCGCTGCGAAAGATTCCGCAAAATTACGCTACCGACCCCAACATGATGGTGGCGTTTTACCGGGAATCGATAAAGAAAAACGCCAATTACATTTCGCTGGTGGAAGCTGTGCTGGATGTTTACAAATCGTCGTACCGCTCGTACGAGAACGATCAGGCAAAGATTTACATCGGCCGGAAAGCTACCGATATTTCGCCTCGCGATACCATTTTGATGAAATTTCAAGGCGGAATCAGCACGGCATTGATGCTGGATGTGGCGAAAAATCCCGAAATTGTTTTCGGCGAACGTGGGGACGAATACATTTTCAATATCGAGCGGATGATTAACATCAACAACAAGCCGCACTACGAAATTAACTTTCTGCCGCAGGCGGGTATTAAAGAAATTTTATTCCGTGGGAAAGTGTATTTGGATGCCGTTTCGCTGGCCATTGCCCGGATGGAATTCAACATGAACGTGGAGGATAGAAAAGATGCCGCAAATATTTTCATCCGCCGCAAACCCGCGAAAATGAGGGTGGATGTGGAAGAAGCCCGATACGTGGCCGATTTTATCGAGAACGACGGAAAGTGGTTTTTCAATTATAGCAGTACCGATGTGAAGTTCAGGGTGAGGTGGACAAACCGGTTTTTCGGGCTTTTTGCCACCAATTACACGATCGGTTCCGAAATGGCGATTACCGACCGGTACCAGGAAAGCGTAAACAGGTTCCCGAGAAACGAACGCATCCGTTCCACCGATGTGATTGCCGAAAAAGTGGAACATTTTCAGGATCCCGAATTCTGGGGCGAATATAACGTGATTGAGCCGGATATTGAAATTACGAATGCGATAAAGAGATTGAGCAACAGGTTGCTGCGAAGAACAGAATAAAACTCATT
>CAKTUP010000119.1 GCA_934621705.1 uncultured Petrimonas sp. | reverse complement strand
TAAGCATTCCTTTAGGATTTTCATCTAAAAAAGAATTACATGAACTCCACATAAGTGCAAAAAAAGCGATAAAAATTGTATGATTTATTTTTTTCATAATTCGAATAATTAAAAAGTCATGTTTATACCAAAAGTAAAAGAGAATGGAAAAGGATAAGCAAGATTTGGTGTTTCCGGATCCACTCCGGTATATGCATTATCTCCCCACCATTTTTTAATTGTTAATAAATTTTGTCCGGACAAATAAATACGTGCATTTTGAACAAAAAGCGTATTTAACTTCTGTTTAGGAATAGTATAGCCGATTTCCACGTTGGATAATTTCAGGAAAGATGCATTTTCGATAAAATACGTGGAGAATCGGCTTTCGAAATTGTTATCATTTAACGATAGCATGGGAATTGAAGAAGACGTGTTTTGTGGTGTCCATGCCTGCAATGTTCTTCTTCCGTAATTATGTCCTCCGAAAAAGCTGATAAAATCGGTATATCTTTTCACATCGTTATTAACATTATATCCGACCAATCCTTTCCAGAACATACTGAAATCAAAGTTTTTCCAATCGAGCGCTACATTCAGCCCATAAATGAAATCGGGATCGCTGACACCTATCCATGTCCTGTCTTCGTCGTTTATGACATTATCTTCGTTTATGTTTTTATACCGAATTCGTCCGATACCTTTTCCTGTTTGCTGCACGTGAGCGTCAACTTCGACTTGATTCTGGAAAATTCCGTCGGCTGCATACCCAAACATGGAGTTCAGCGGCCTTCCCAAAATAGTTTGATCATTGCCATTGCCGGGATACGAGTTAATGACGTCTTCCGGCAATTTTACCACTTTGTTTTTATAGTTGGAAACATTTCCGGTAATATTTAAACCCACATCGCCTACTTTATCCGTATAAGATAAAATGAACTCCAAGCCTCTGTTTTCTAACGTTGCACCATTTACCCACCGGCTTCCTCCTTCGCCTATAGTTGCAATATAGGGGGGATTTATTAAAATGTCTTTTGTTGATTTAAAGAAATAATCGAATGAACCTGAAAATTTTTGATTCAAGAATCCGAAGTCGAATCCAAGGTTATTTTGAGTGGTTGTTTCCCATTTTAAATTTGGATTAGCTTGTTGAATTCTGCGGTATCCGGATAAAAGATCCCCTGCTCCTGCTCCATAAATATCATAAGCCGTTCCGTTATCCCATGCCCACGTCGGGTCTGAGCCGTAAAGAGCCTGATAAAGACTTAACGATGCAAAATCACCAATTTCCTGATTACCTGTTTGCCCCCATCCGTAGCGAATTTTCAAGTCGGAAACATAAGGGAAGGCCTCTTGAAAAAAAGTTTCCTGACTAAGTCTCCAGCCCAGAGAAAATGCTGGAAAAATACCGTATCTGTTGTTTGCTCCGAACCTTGATGAGCCATCGTAGCGAAGTGTTGCAGAAGCGAGGTATCTGTTGTCGTAGTTATAATTAATTTTTCCAAAATAGGATAAAAGTGAATAAGCGGTTGCAATTCCACCGTTGCGCCTGTTTTTTTCACCTGCATCTAAATACATATAATCGGGATCTTCAGACGCGAAGACATCTCTACCGGCACTGACAGACTGAAAATTGTATTTAATCATTTCCTGTCCGAGCATGATATCAAAGATATTTTTAGCACGTTCAAAATTATAATTTAATGTGTTGCTTAAAATCCAGTTTCCCGCATAATTAGCCGCTACATCTACTCTGTTTGTATTTTCAGACATGAACCCCGATACATATTTCAATTGCATATTTCTTTGCCAAAATCCCGTATAATCAATACCGAAAGTGGAACGAAAATGTAAGTTTTCCAATATTTTTAAGTCAAGGTTTACATCACCGAATAATCGAATCAGATCGTTATAATTCTGCTTATTATCTTCAATAATACGCACAGGGTTTTGCCTGTCGCTCATTCCGGCTACAGGGCCTCCCCACCCGCCATCGATGGTATGAACCGGAATTATCGGCTGAATTTCATGAGTCATATTGAGTATTCCCCATGAATCAATCATAGACCTTCTCATCTTTGATACCGCTAAATTTTCTCCAATTTTTAAGCGATCATTTAATAATGTGTAATCTGAATTAATACGAGCGGTTATCCTGTTGTAATGAGTACCTTTAACCGTACCTGTATTATCGAAATAATCTATCGAAAATAAAGCGCGCCCTTTATCTGTTCCTGTTGATAATGTCAGGTTGTAATTTTGAGTCCATCCTGTTCTGCCAACCTCTTTCATCCAATCGGTATTAGCCGGTTTCATAGTTCTTAGCTGATCTAAAAATTCCGGCATTATTACTCTATTCAGTATGTATCCCGTGTTAGCATCTCCTTGCCATTCAAAATTATACACTCCAAAATTTGGATTAACACCATCGTTCATGGCTGCTCTCCATTGTACGACTCCTCTTTCTTCAGCATCAAGTAAATCCAGCGACTTATAATAATTTTGTGCTGTGAGGGAAGAGCGAAAATCAACTCTGGTTTCATTTCGATTTCCTTTTTTAGTGGTCACGATAATGACTCCGTTAGCAGCTCTTGAACCATAAATACTTGCCGAAGAAGCATCTTTTAAAACTTGAATAGATTCAATATCCGATGCCGATAACTCATTCAGAGAACGCTTGCTGGGCACTCCGTCTATAATGTACAAAGGATCATTATTCCCGAGTGTTCCAATTCCTCTGATTCGTACGGACGCGCCCCCATCGGGAGCTCCACTGGTTTGTATGAACACACCCGGCACCCGTCCTTGTAAGGATTTCATGGCATTGCCGGTATTCATATTCTCAATTTCATTCATTTTTACCACCGAGACAGCCCCGGTTAAATCGGCCTTACGCTGTGTGGTATATCCAGTAACAACTACTTCGGAGAGCGCGGTGGCGTCTTCCTGCAACACTATGCGCGCAGGTATTTCACGCGCGTTCAGCTCAAGTGTAGTGTAACCCACATAACTTATTTGAATGACGCTTGTTTCATTCACATTCAACGAAAAGTTTCCATCGTAATCGGTTATTGTACCGTTACTTGTACCTTTTTCTAAAATTGTCGCCCCTATTACGGGTTCATCGTGGCTATCCACAAGCGTGGACTTTACAGTAATTTGCTGAGCAAAAATAAGTTGTGTCCAGCAAAAGAGCGTGATTAATAGTATCAGGCTCTTTCTTTTTTTCAGAGTTTTGTACATTTTCTTAATTTATTGCGGTTTAGATTTGTTTGCAAGCGCAATATTAATATTAATGCGTACGGCACACGATAAAAAATGTAACAGACTCTGTAGATTTTGTAAAACAACTAAAAATAAGTTGAATCTGTATTAAGAATGATACAAAAATGTAACAAATTTGAAAAAAGATGATTAATTTTTTTCCACAAATTCTGTGGGTGTTATGTTGAACATGTCTCTGAAACATTTGGAGAAGTAGGCAGGAGACGAGAACCCGGTCTGATATGCGATTTCGCTGATGGTATAACGATGTTGGATCAATAAATCGGCAGCTTTGCCCAAACGGAAATTACGCAGATAATCTACGGGGCTGAATCCTGAAATGTCTTTTATCTTACGGTAGAGATGCACGCGCGAAACACCTATTTTTTCACTTATTTTTTCGATTGATATTTCAGGATTTTCGTAGTTTGAGGCGAGTACCGACACAAAATTTTCCATAAAGATTTTGTCAGCCGTCTGAATTTCGGCATCGGGGTCAATAACAGGTATTCCTCCTATCTTCATGGTTTGCATGAAGCGTTTGCGAAGTTGTGAGCGTTGCTCCAACAAACGGATAATTTTGATTTTTACGTAGTCTATGTTGAAAGGCTTGGGGATGTAATCGTCGGCGCCTTCGGCTATACCGTAAATACGCTGATTTTCTTCGGATAAAGCCGTTATAAGCACGACAGGCAAGTGTGCGGTTTCGGACGATGTTTTGATGGCGCGGCACAAGTCGAAGCCGTTCATTTCCAGCATCAGAACATCGCTGAGTACAAGTGTGATGTTGTCATCGGTGTTCAGGATTTCCAATGCATTCAAGCCATTATCCGCGGTAATAATCCGAAAATTCATAGCGAGCTCATCGGAGAGATAACGGCGGGTTTCGGAGTCGTCTTCAACCACCAGAATGGTGTAATCGTACTTTTTTTCGATGATTTCAGGAGGGATTCTGGTGTCCATGACGGCAAGCTGCGACATTTGTTCGTGTTGTTCCCGAAGCGAATTATCGAACAAACTTTCGTGAACTTTCGGCAACGAAACGCTGAACGTAGTAAATACTTCGGGTTCACTTTCAACCGAGATATTTCCGCCGTGCATTTTTACAAATTCCTGCGAAAGATGCAGCCCGATACCCGCCCCCGTGTTGTTCCGGTCATTTCGGGTGTAAAACCGATCGAATACAAATGCTTGTTCTTCTTTTTGGATACCGATTCCGTCGTCGGTTACGGAAATTGTGAGCAACTCGGCGCCGTCTTCTACGGAAATGGAGACACGTCCCCCGTTTTTCGTGAATTTGAATGCGTTCGACAACAAATTCACGCACACTTTTTCGATTTTATCTCCATCCACTTGCATGGAAGCAGATAGAGTATTTGTTTCAAGAGTGTAGGCAATGTTTTTCGATTCGGCCAAATCGTCAAACAATGATTTCGTTTTCTTTATTAACGAAATCAGATCGGTATTTTCCGTATCCAACACGCTCTTATTGCTTTCAATTTTCCGAAAGTCAAGCAATTGATTGATTACACGCGTCAGGCGGTCGGTGTTATTTTTCATCCGCAATAAATCGGTACGAAGTTGCGGGTCTGATGAGTTTTTCAGCCATTTTTCCAATGGGCTGACAATGAGCGTAAGTGGCGTTTTTACTTCGTGAGACACGTTCATGAAAAAGCGCACCTTTTGGTCCGTAACTTCCTTTATTTGCTCATTTAACGCGATAAGTTGTTCTTTTTGTTTTTCGGTTTCGTCGTTTTTCAACCTGAGTTGGTAATTTCCTTTTCTGATTTTCTGATTGATAAAAAAGATATATATCGCAAAAGCGATTAGAGCGGTCATTAATATAAGAATAGTGGTGAGTGAATGTCTCAGAACGCTGAATCTATTTAATATGTTTGTCATATTTTGCCTTTGCTGTTCTATTCTGTTTTGATAATTAATGAGTTGGTTGGATTGCATGAGCAACGTTGTCGCTGTTGGTTTATCAATCAAAGCTGTATTTAAAATATACCTTTTATTTACTTTTTCTCCATTGATGATTTTCATGGCCACTTTAACTACCTGATCTCCACCGGTAGGATATAGAAAAGAAGCATCCAAATGTCCGTCTGCCACAGCTTCAAGGCCCGCGCCTTTTCCAAATGCTCCATCAACCCCAAGAATTTTTATTTTTGATATAAGTACTGAGTCTTTCTCCATAATAACATCACGTACGCCCAAAGCCATGACATCGTTGTGTGCATATACTAAATCTATATTGCTGTAATCATCTATTTTTTCAGCTTCAGTTTTTGCAATCTCTCTTCTCCATTTCCCTTCAGCAACTATAAACTTAAAGTTTTTCTTTTTGTCTAATCCATCAATAAAACCCTTATGTCGCTCCTGAGCAGGAGATGTTGATTTTGTACCCCATATTTCCAGGATAGTAGCTCCCGTTTCCAACAATGAACTTGCATACTCACCTGCTAACTTCCCTATTTCATAACTATTGCCACCAACGTAAGAAGTATATTGTTCCGAATTAATTTTTCTATCAACAATTATCGTAGGAATACCAGCCCTATACGCTTCCGCAGCGATGGCTGTTAATGATTCGTCATTAGGTGAGATTATAAGAACATCTACTTTCTTATTGATAAGTTCTTGTATTTGTTGTATTTGCTTTTGGCTATTTTCTGCTGCATCTTTCACAATGATTTCGATGTTGTCGTAATTCGATGCTTCAATA
>CAKTUP010000118.1 GCA_934621705.1 uncultured Petrimonas sp. | reverse complement strand
GGTATGGACGGGACTCGAACCCGCGACCCCCTGCGTGACAGGCAGGTATTCTAACCAACTGAACTACCACACCAAAAATTTAACTACTATCTTCATTTGTTTAAAAAGGTCTGCATCACAGTCCTTTTTTCCGATAGCGAGTGCAAAGGTAGTTATATTTTCAAAATCTGCAAATATTTTTACCGTATTTTTTTATTTTTTTGCACCCGCTATCGGAAAAAAGGATTATTGGGCGCTCGACCGCCTTATTCAAGGTTTCAGCCACTCATCGAACCAACGGAAAAACTCGCGTTGAAACAGCACTCCGTTCTGCGGCTGGCTTATCCAGTGATTTTCGTTGGGAAAAACGAGCAAACGCGACGGAATACCCCGCAGTTGCGCCGCGTTGAACGCCATCATCCCCTGCGATGCCAAAATGCGGTAATCCAGCTCGCCGTGCGTAACCATAATGGGCGTATCCCATTTTTCTACGAAACGATGCGGTGAAGCAGCATACGTCTTCTGCGCCACGGCATTGGATTTATCCCAGTAAGGGCCGCCCATATCCCAGTTGGCGAAAAACAACTCTTCCGTTTCCAGGTATTGTGCTTCCAGATTAAAAATTCCGGCGTGCGCCAAAAACGCTTTGAAACGTTTGTCGTGATGTCCGGCCAGCCAAAATACCGAAAATCCGCCGTAACTTGCTCCGGTACAACCCAATCGGTTTTCGTCCACGAATGGCTCTTTCGCCAACGCGTCAATGGCCGACAAGTAATCGCGCATATTTTGTCCGCCGTAATCGCCGCTGATCTGTTCGTTCCATTCACTACCGAATCCGGGCAAACCGCGACGATTGGGCGCAACTATAATATATCCGTTTGCCGCCATCATTTGTAAATTCCATCGGTACGACCAAAACTGGCTCACCATACTCTGCGGCCCGCCCTGACAATACAGCAGAGCCGGATACGTTTTCGTGGAATCAAAATCAGGCGGATACACCACCCATGTGAGCATCTGCTTGCCGTCGGTAGTGCCTATCCATCGTTCTTCCACTTCACCCATGGTGAGTTGGTCTAAAAAGTGTTTATTCTCCATTGAAAGTTCGGTAGCAACCCCCGAAGAAATTTCCACAGCATAAATTTCGGAAGGCATAGACATAGACTGCCGGCCGGCAATCAGTTTTCCATTTCCGAGGGCAATGGACGTGTAGTTGTGCTTCCCTTTGGTGACCGCGAGAATTTCTTTCGTTGACATATCCAGCGAATAAATCTGCACCGTTCCCGCCACGGGAACCGTAAAATAAAACGTGTTGTTGTCGGTATTCCACACAAAAGCATCCACGTTGTTGTCGAAGTTTTCGGTTAAGTCCGTCTTTGTTCCTGTTGCCAAATCAAGCACGAACAAACGATTCTTATCGGCTTCATATCCATCACGTTCCATACTCAACCAAGCAAGTTTGGAACCGTCGGGCGAAAACTGCGGATTCACATCGTAACCCATCATTCCTTCGGTCATATTCGTTGTTTTTCCGGTTTCCACATTGTAAAAATAGATATCGGAATTGGTGGAAACAGCGTATTCCTTTCCCGTTTTTTTGCGCGATGTATAGGCCACGATTTTTCCGTCGGGACTCCATGCCAGTTGCTCCGTTCCGCCGAAAGGCAGCATGGGCGCTTCGTACGGCTCATCCTGAAGCAAATCGATAATATTCGACAGTTTATCGTCTTTGAAATCGGCCACAAACGTGTGCGGAACTTTCTCTACCCAGTGGTCCCAGTGCTTGTACATTAAATCATCGACGATTCTTCCCGATGACTCGGTCAGGTCGGGATAACGGTCTTTTGTTGTTTCACCGGCCTTCACGCTTTTAATGAAGAGTACTTTTTTATTGTCGGGCGAAAAAATAAACCCGTCTATGCCATCTTCCACGTTGGTTATTTTTTTCATGCCGCCGCCGTCGGGATTCATCGTCCAAATTTGCGACGATCCGCCTTCGTTGCTTAAAAAAGCGATCTTTTTCCCTCCCGAAATCCATTGTGCGTTGCTTTCGCGGGCGTTGGTAACGGTCAGTTGCTTTTTATCGCTTCCGTCGGAATTCATAATAAAAAGCTCCGGGTTGGTTTTGTTTTGTTTTATATCGACGTAAGTAACCTGATAAAGGATTTTCGACTTGTCGGGCGAAACCTCAACGCCGCCAATACGGCCAAAACTGTACAAAACTTCGGGTGTCATCCGGCCATTATCGATTTTAATTTTGGATTTTCCGATCGCTTCGCCTAAATTACCGGCTCTCTCGCCCGAATTTTGTTGTTCACCGTTGGTACAAGAAAATAAAAAACCGGCCATTACCATTGCTGTAAAAAATGATTTGATTTTCATAAAACACTAATTAATATTGATTTAAGTTTATACTTCAGGAATATTATCTGCAATTTTTCCATCCATCATATGGATAGTTCTGTCGGTGATGGATGCCAACTGTTCGTCGTGCGTAACGATGATAAACGTTTGGTTCAGCTTGTCGCGAAGTTCGAAAAACAGCGCGTGAAGCTCCGCTTTATTATCGGTATCGAGGCTTCCTGACGGCTCATCGGCAAAAACCACTATCGGGTTGTTTATGAGTGCACGGGCTACTGCAACGCGTTGTTTTTCTCCGCCGGAAAGTTCGGCCGGCTTGTGTTCCATCCGCTCACTCAATCCCATCATTTGCAACAGTTCTTTGGCTCGCTTTTCGGCTGCGCCGTGTTTGGCATTTCCGATAAGAGCGGGGATCATCACATTTTCTAACGCCGTAAATTCCGGCAACAGTTGATGAAACTGAAAAACAAACCCGATATTTTTGTTGCGGAAATCCGAAAGCTTTTTCTCGCTGAGTTTGCTCAAATCGTTATCACCGATAAATACTTTTCCCGAATTTGCTTTTTCCAGGGTTCCCATAATCATCAGCAACGTGGTTTTTCCGGCGCCGCTGGGACCTACTATCGAAACGATTTCCCCTTTGTTAACTTCCAGGTCAATTCCTTTCAACACTTGCAGTTCACCAAAACTTTTGTGTATATTTTCAACTCTAATCATAGATTTTTCCGAAACAGTTTACAGCGTGCGAAGTTAAGAAAAAAGAAGAACTTATAAACCAAAAATGGCGAAAATGGTTATAAAGAGATGACAAACAACTCGTTTTTTATATCGATATGACTAAATTATCCGATTTCAGAAAAGAATACACAGCAGGAAACCTTGCTGAAAATGAAGTGAATAAAAACCCCATTCTTCAATTTAACCAATGGATGGAGCAAGCCATTGCAGCCGGATTTTTGGAGCCAAACGCCATGACACTGGCAACCGCCACAGCCGACGGAAAACCTTCAGCGCGTGTAGTTCTTCTGAAAGAAGTGAACGAAAACGGCTTTGTGTTTTTCACCAATTACTTCAGCCGAAAAGGACGTGAATTGCTTTCGAATCCGTTTGCAGCATTGGTTTTCGATTGGCACGAAATGGCGCGCCAGGTGCGCGTGGAAGGTCGTGTGGAAAAGATTTCGGCCGAAGATTCCGATGCGTATTTCGATTCCCGTCCCGAAACGAGCAAAATCGGAGCGTGGGTTTCTCCGCAGAGTAAAATCTTGAAAAGCAGGGAAGAGTTGAATGAGTTGCAAGTTTCGTTCGAAGAAAAATTCCGCCATCAAAAGATTTCCCGGCCACTGCATTGGGGCGGTTTTATTGTGCTGCCCACCACCATCGAGTTTTGGCAAGGGCGCCCAAGCCGCTTGCACGACCGTTTTGCATATTATAAAACCGAAGAGGGTTGGACAATGCACAGGCTGGCGCCGTGACGCAATTCCACACCTTTTAAAGTAGCTCACATTCGAAGAAAAACTCATGCACCGCAGCCCTTGTCTCATAGAATCGAAATCGGTTTTCAAGCAATCCAAATCGAATAAAAGCTACAACCACTTTTGCCATTTTGACGATAACAAACCAGGAAAAATCCGTCACAATTATAAAAATGGCGCTTTATTTATGCTTTTTTGTTGTTTTTTGTAATCAAATAACAACCTCTTAAAACTTAAAGATTTGGAAAGGGAAATTCTGTCAGCGACGCTATATAAAAAAAACCGTCTCGTTTTGAGACAGTTTCATAGTTCATAATACGTTAAAGTGAGATAATACGACTATTTATTCATCACGATTGAGATATAGGAAGTATAATCTAAAAAGGTTTTCTTCACAACCTCATCTCCCAACCCTTTTCATACTCTCTGCTCCAGAATTTGGATGCCGCTTTATTTTTCAGAATATGTCCGTTTACGGGATTGGTTTGTAATGTACTTTTTGTTCGTTGGGAGATATTTCCCAACAAAGCCAGCGTTGTGCTGATGGCACCCACGTGAATATCTGCATTTAACGGTGTGCTTTTTCGGATTGCATCCAGAAAATTTGAAAAATGGAAAGCGTCTAACTTTTCGGATGGATTGCGGATATCACCCTGAATAAATTTCAAATCACTGGTGACTTCTTTTACTAATTGACTTTTCAGATCGTAAATCTTATAATCGTTACCGCCTGCAATAACAATCGTTCCTTTTTCTCCATAGAAAGCTGCTCCGGCTGTGGTATTTTCGATAGATTTACCATTGCAGCTCCTGCCTTCCCACGAAATCATCTTGTCGCTCCCGAATTTAAAGTTGATTACCTGAGTATCGGGAAATTGCCAATCGTCTTTGTAACAAAATCTTCCGCCGGTGGAACTCACTTCGGTTGGGTAGGTTACTTCCATTCCCCAGCGAAGAACGTCAATGAAATGTACGGCATTGTTGCCTGACTCTCCCGTTCCCCAATCGTAGAACCAGTGCCAATTGTAATGGACTATATTGTCTTTGTAATTCTTGACGCGCGGAGCCGGGCCTTGCCACAATTCCCAATCGAGCCATTCGGGTACAGAAACTATTTTTCCGGTTCCGATGGAAGCACGATTATTGGTGTACCACGCTTTTCCGAAATAAACGTTGCCTATTGCGCCGTCGTGAACCTCTTTTATCGCATTCACAACATTGGGCCAAGATCGGCGTTGCATACCGGTTGCAGCCACTTTGCTGTATTTCTTGACGGCTTGAATTAATATCTCATTTTCTGCCGGATTATGTCCGGTCGGTTTCTCCAGATAAACATGTTTTCCGGCCTTCATGGCCATAAGCGCACCGGGAGCGTGCCAGTGTTCGGGAGTGGCAATGAGAACGGCATCCAAGTCTTTTATTTCGAGTAAACGGCGGATATCTTTTTCACCTTTTGGAGTATTGCCGGCTATTTTTTGAACGTTGACGATACACTTTTCCATGGCACGTTTATCAACATCGCACACATACGTAACCTCGCAGCCGTTTTCCTTGGCGAAACCTTCTGCTAAAGCATTTCCACGCGCATTTACACCGATAGCACCTACTCGAATTTTATCGTTGGCTCCGATAATGTTTTTATAACTCTTGGCGCTGAATCCCGGCAATGCGCCACCTATGGAAACGAGTGTTGTGCCGATGGCGGCTTTCTTGATAAATTCACGTCTTGTTGTCATGATAATAATTTTCAGAGAATTACATTAGAATATCACAAAAATACAAAATATATCCCGAATGTTTTTTCTATTTCCGTTTGATTATCATCAAAAAACGCAAATTACTTTTTCTCCACAAACGTCCTCACCACACCTTTATCCGGAGCGAGCATTGTTACGGTATAGCCTTTCTTTTGCAATAAATCGATAAGTGGAGTTGGGGGAAACGATGAAATAAACTCCATACAGTCGCCGTTCTTCAACTCGTTGGCGAGCGCAAGCACCTGATCTTTGGGATGGTCTCCGGCTTCGATGATCGGGCGGACATCTAATCTGTGCGTGACAACTTTTTCGGGTGCTTTTTCCGAAAATGGAATGTGAATATCCTCACTATCGGGACAAAAACTATCGCCGAGCGGCGGCTGTCCGGCTTCCTTTCTGAGTGCGTCAACCATTTCCACGATATTTACGCCGCCCACTTTTGCCGCTTGT
>CAKTUP010000117.1 GCA_934621705.1 uncultured Petrimonas sp. | reverse complement strand
CAATTCAATCAAAATGTCAAAGAACTACAATATGAGTTATTTCTAAATAATTCTTAATTATTAACGCAACAGCAGTATTTTCCCATCAGAAGTATATCTTATTTGGGAATGCACTTTTGAGAATAAAAAAGCCGAAAGAACCATAAGCACGATGCTTAAACCAATTTTGTTGAATAGATTTGTTTTCATAACATAGAGTTTTTAATTTGTAAATAATTGATTGATTTTTGTTTGCGAATAATGTGTTATTTATAATCCATTTATGTTATCCAAAATATATCTTTGCCCTCATTCGGGTAACTTTTCCAACACATACAATAAAGAACTACTTTTCTCGATATTTGCAAGTGCCTTCAACCACGTATTCAATCCCGAAAGAAAACCTTTAATAAAGTATATTGAGCTACCTTTATATTTTTCGCTCAATATGGAAATATAAAATCCATCCAAATGGAGGGGTTTGATTGCCGTAACCTGAAAACCGTGTTTTTCAGCAAGCCTCTGCATTTGGGCAGGTGCAAAATGCCACAAATGACGCGGAACGTCGTATGCTACCCAATGGTTGCGATATTTGGCGGCATCTACTGATGTGTAGTTTGGTACGGCAATAAAAAGCGTTCCCTGCCGCGTGAGCAATCGACTAAATGGTTGCATAGCGTTATTTAAATCGCTCAAGTGTTCTAATACATGCCACAAGGTTATGACGTTAAATTGACTGTTTTTGTCGATATCTCTCACAGACGACTCTACTTTAAACTCAAATTTTTTACTGATAAATGCTCGGGTTGCATCGTTTTTTTCCACACCCAACACACTCCAGCCGTGTTTCTGCATATAGGCTGCAAAATAACCGGTACCACAACCTACATCCAAAAGATTTTTCTCTGAGCCTGAAATATGCTTTTCAATCCACTTTCGTTTCTTCTTCAACATCCATTTACGTGCAATATGATAAATACGGTTTGTTGCTCCTTTACGGGTGTTGCTATGTGATATGTAATTTACTGAATGGTAGTAAGTATCAAGCTCGGATTCATTTAAATTGTTTTGAGTAATGCGTAATCCACAATTGTTACACGATACTATGTTGAATTTTTTGTCGCTTACAAAGTAATCGGTGCAGGTAAACACGTTTCTACAATCGTTGTATCCGCAAAGAGGACAGATAAAATCGGTTCTTGCTTCTTGATGCGTGTAATCTGTGGTTGTATTCATAAAAACGTAATGCCTTTTTTCAACATTACGTGAAAAACAGAGAAAACCTCACCGTGATTTTAGTTAAAAAAAAGGGGGTAAAGTTAAAAAGTATGACTGATGGAAAAAGTAAAGGTTCGTCCGTTTCGTAATTGATAAATAACAGGGTCTCGCCCGCGGTCGAAATTTTCGGATTTGTGTGGAAGAAGATTTTCGGTAGGGAAATTATATTCATCGCGAACATAATCGTCCGACGTGTTTGTGTAAAAAATTTCGTTGGCGTTCAATAGATTTATCCCACTCAATTTAAGCGAAATACCATTTTTCAACCGATAACTTATCGCGGTTTCCAGCGAGTTAAACGGCGCGCGGTATTCGTGTTGATACGCGTTTTCGCCCAATACAAAAAGTTGACGGCTGCTTCGGCTAAACAGCACATTCGCATTCAGGTTTTTGGCTGAATAGTTAAGTCCAACGTTTAGCAAATAAGGCATCTGTCCCGAAAGCGGCCGTTTTTGTATGCTCTCGGTTTCAACAAACTCGTCTTTATCTCTCATTACCATTCTCTTACCGTAAACGGATGAACTGGTGAGCGTAAATCCGGCATTGAGTTGAAAGTGGCGTATAAAATCGGCATCGGCAATAAAATCCAATTGTTTGCGCACATTTGCTTCAATACCGTAATTAACTGCCTTGTCGGAGTTTTGCAACACATACATTCGCTCGTCTTGCCGATATTCGTAAGTGGTACGTTCAATAGGATGCTTGATATGCCTGTAAAACAATCCGACAGAAATAAAATCGAATGCACCCAGTTGTTTTTTAGTCTGAAAATCAACAGATTGAACAGACGATGAATGTATCGGACGGTTAACAGACGTACCGAGTAAATAGGTATCGTAAACAGGGAAAGGAACATAATCAGCCAATTGCGGATGAATAACGGAACGTAGATATCCCAAACGTACATTCAAATCTCTTATCGGCGTGAATGTAACGTTTGCCGATGGCATAAACTCCCATTTGCGCACAATGTTTTCGTAATTGGCACGCACACCCCAAACCACGCGTAATTTTTCGCTCCAACGGTGCTCCAACATCGCGAATGGGAAATGATCCATCATCGTTTTTTCAAAATTGTCTTGTTCAAACGTCCGATAAATTTCCGGTGCTGGTGTGTTCTTATACTGCAAAATCAATTCGTTATATCCGTATTGGATGCGCTTGTAGTTACCATTGTATCCGGTAGTGAATTTACTTGCCGGATTTGCCCAATGAAAAGGAAATGAAACCGATGCTCCCATCCTGAAACTTTGTTCCCTATTTCGGTATCGTCCGCTCGATGCAGGGTAGATGTCTTTTAATTGAGGATTGTTGTGCAGAAAATACAAGAGTGAATCGTCGCGCAACGGCTTGTACATTTCCGAAAACGCGGCATCTTTCCGCTCACGTTGCACAAGCGTGTGCGATGCATTCCATTGTAGCGAAACGTTGCCGATGAGGTGCTGACCATCCAGCTTGTTCTGCAATAAACCGGAGAATGTAGGATAATTGAAAAACTGACGACTCAGGTTCTCGTCATTCTCCGGAATGTCTTCCAGGTGTTGCGATATTTCCGTTAAATCGTTATCGAAACTTCTCGTGAAAATATTCCGCAAGCTTATTCTGTTTTTGGCAAATTGCCATCCCACGTTCAGCATTCCGCCCGTAACCGCGTTGTAGCCGTATGTGTGTCCCGCGTTTCGGCTCTCGCTCATATTGCCCGTGTATTGCCCGATGCTTTTCCATCTGCCACGTTGCGTATGTTCAATAATCGATTGCCGTTGCGTGTTTTGGTAAGAAAGAGAAAACAACAACCCGAAACGGTTGCCGTTATCAGATAATGTTCGTGTACGCCCGATAGTTACGGAATATTGTTGTGACGGTGGTGTTTTGCGGTCGTAAATCCGAAAATGCTCGGCAGGAATTTCTGTAGCATTTTCCGGTATTTCGCGACTGTGGTCGTCTAATCCGATAAAATCCCATTTGCCGTATTTTCGTCCGCGTTGGTTTTGGAAGGTACTTTGCGGATTCAGTTGGAGCTCTACTTTCAGTTGCACGAAATTTCGTTCGGGAATGTCTTTTGTGACGATATCGGTCATTGCGCTACCGAAACTCGTGGGAATGTCGGGGGTAGCTGATTTCAACAAGCGGATATTATCCACCAGTGAAACGGGTAATAAATCGAAAGAAAATATGTTGTACGCCGGATCATAGTTGGATATCGGAATCCCGTCGATGGCGATTTCATTCCATCGCCCGCCCGCGCCACGAACGATAATACCGTTATTTTCGGTGGTAACGATACCCGGAATGAGATGCAGCGCATCGCGAATGGTATTGGCGGCTGAGCGCTCTATTTCCTGCGCGGCAAGAACAGCACTTACATAAGGGGTGTTTTGTTGTGCACACAATGCACCGATGATGGTGTTCTCAGGCAATGTTTGGATAACTACGATTTCGTTTAGCGGAACGTTTGTTTCTTTCAGAGCCACATCTAAACGCGTTGTTTGTTTTGTGGCTATTTTAACGGATTTAATTTTTATCGGCTCATATCCCAAAAAACGGATTTCAACATCAAAACTACCTGTGAAAAGCGATAGCGAATAATCGCCGTTCATACCCGTCATTGTTCCCTTTTGCGCATTCTTTACTTCGATGGTTGCGCCTGCAAGCGGTACGCCAAACGTGTCGGTAATTTTGCCCGCTAGGTTTCCATCGGCGGGTTTTTCTTCGGTGCGGCGCACGATTACAAAACGTGTAGTGTTGATTTTACGATATGTGAGCGGCGTATCTTTAAGTGATAAATGCAGCCACGTTTCAATGTCGGCAGATCTGGTTTTGAGTGGTGAAACTGAAATATCGGTTAAAAATTGCGACTCATACGTAATGGATTTTCCATTTTCCTTGGCAACTTCGGCAATGCGCTCGATACGCGAAAGCATAGTTTCATTCGGAAACGAAATGGCTTGTGCCAATACGTTTCCGGCAAAAAATAAGCCGAAAATTACAGATAGTATTTTAGGGAAGTTCCTTGGCATTTTGGGATTGGAAAACTATTTTATCGTCCGCAATTTGATAGAATAAATCGTACAAGGTGGCTATTTCATCCGCTATTTCGTTTATTGCGGTGGTTTTGTCGAGTGTTATGTTGATGGACATCGTTTCGGGTTGGTTTTCGAAAACAATGTTTTTATTGTAAAGTTGCCGGATGCGCATACGTAACTCATCGGCTGTGGCGTTTTCCAGGATGATTGTACCCGTACGCCACGCGGCTTTTTGTGCACTGTTTGTCGTTTTCTTTGAGAGCTCTTTTTCGGAAACGTTGTATGTTGCCTGTTGGTTGGCTACAAGTTCCACGCTTTGATTGTTTTGAGCAGAAACGTTTACTTTTCCGCTTAACACGCTGATTTCCTGAAGCGGTAATTCCGCATAACTTTGAATGGTGAAATTCGTTCCAAGCACCCGTACCGTCAAGTTGTTGCGCAAGTGTATTACAAATGGGTTGTCAGCATCAGGTTTCACGTTAAAAAACGCTTCTCCTTCGTCTAACCACACTTCTCGTGAGTTTTCACGTAACGTTGTACCCGAATTTAAAATGATTTGCGAACCATCGGATAAGGTAATATTTTTGATTGCATCGGTTGCAATATATTGTGTTTTATCATCTTTGGTTTGCGGAGATTGCGGCTTGTAAAACACGAATATCCCGATAATCAACAGTGCGATACTCGCCACCGAGCCAATAAGAATAGGCGAGAGCCTGCGTTTTTTGGGGTTTTCAATTTTTCGGAAAATAAAATCGGTTGTTTCGGTATTTAATTCATCAATTAACTCATCGGTAATTTCGAACTCTTTTTTAGGAATAAAGGCAGATTCAAGCGATTCGATGACTTCATTCTCTGTCTGCGAAGTTTCTCCCCGGCGATATCGTTCGAACAAATCGCGCGTGATTGCCGCTTTTTCCTTAGCCGTTAATTTTTCTTCTTTCATTCTGCTGTCGACGGGACGTTTAGAACGGATAAAATTACTATTTTTGTTTCAGATTGCAAACCTCAGATGAAATATTATTAAAAGCAATTGAGAATAAAGATAGAAAAGCTTTTACTCAATTTTACGAAAGATACAACCGTACCGTTCTTTGTTTTGTATTGTCGAAAGTGCACAATAAAGATATTGCAAAGGATATTGTGCAAAACTTTTGGCTTGCTTTTTGGGAAAACCCGCGTATTTTGCGTACGAATAAAACCGGTTGTGTAAAAGTATATATGTTACAACACTTGCGTTTTCGTATTTACGATATGTATCGCATCGCTGTTCCCGAAACTATTCCGGCAGAAGATGCTAATATCGTTTCTTCTCTAACCTCGCACGAAAACATCGAGAAAGAAGAGTTGCTGCAAATTGTTCGCGATGCGTTGAAAAACAGTTCCACATTAAACCAAGATGCCTTTTGGATGCGTTTGGAAAATATTCCTGCCAAAGAAACTGCCGGCGAACTGAACACGACAACACAAACGGTTCACAACAGCTTTTCAAAATCTTTGAGAACTGTTCGTGAATACATCAAAAAACATTATCCGGAAATTGTGGCAAGTGGGATGAAACTAATTTTTGCAATTTACTTCTTCAAATAAATTACCCAATACCAGTCTTTTGGATTGCCTGCACCAACGCTTGGCGTGTACAGAAACAGTTTCGCCTTTTGATCGGGGTTAGCGGCTAAAAATTCTCTCACTTTTACCAAACCCTGAACGGACTGCCACGCTTTACCGTAATCCAATTCCCTGTTATCCGGATTAAATACGACTTCAAAACCGTTTGGATAACGTAGATCGTAAGTTTTAACGT
>CAKTUP010000116.1 GCA_934621705.1 uncultured Petrimonas sp. | reverse complement strand
GTCCAATCATTTCCGATAAATGCAGCGATGAGTAGCAACAGCGTGCTTTGCGGCTGGTGAAAATTGGTGATTATCGCTTGCGGAAAATGAAATCGGTAACCGGGAACGATCATGATTTGAGTTGCCGTGAGCAACTGCTCCAGGTGGTTTTTGTCGAGATAATCGATTATGGCTTTTAAAGCAAGTTTTGGATTTACCGGATTTTCTTCGTCGTACGGCTCCCACTGCGAAACCAACAATTCTTCCGAAGAAATTTCCGGATGTTGCAAGATTTTTTTTCCAACATAATACAGACTTTCCACCGTGCGCATCGATGTGGTTCCAACCACAATCAAATCTTTCTCATTTTCATATATAGCCTTAACAGTTTCTATAGAAACAGAAATAAATTCCGTGTGCATATCGTGACTGCCAATGGTCTCCGATTTCACAGGCTTGAAAGTCCCCGCTCCCACGTGCAAAGTTACGTGAGCGGGTTTAATTTTTCGTTGCCGAAGCGATTCCATAACTTCCGGTGTGAAATGCAATCCGGCAGTGGGCGCAGCCACCGAACCTTCCACGGCGGAATAAACCGTTTGATACGTCTCATCGTCTTTCGCTTCCGATGCACGGTTCAAATACGGCGGAATAGGTAATTTACCGGCCACTTCCAACAGTTCGGAGAACGTGAAGTTAGGATTATCCCACGAAAACTCAACGATCACATCATTTTCGGTTTTTGATATTTTTTGAGCGGAAATCAATACAGTTGAGCCATTTATCGAAACCGACATTTGCAACACATCGTCCTTCCATCGCTTGGCATTACCGATCATACAGTGCCAAGAACATTTCTCGCGTTGCTGAAAATTAACGGAATAATCCTTTGGTTCATAGGGAGAAAGGCAAAAGACTTCAATGGCTGCTCCCGTACTTTTTTCGAAAATCAACCGGGCGTGAATTACACGCGTATCGTTGAAAATCATCAGGCTGCCTTCGGGAATTCGCGAAGCAATTTCAAAGAAAGGAAGCGTCGATATATTGTTGTTTCCAAAAACCAGCAATTTCGATGAATCTCTTTTCTGTAACGGATATTTGGCAATTTTCTCGTCGGGAAGCGTATAGGTATAATCGGCAATTCTTATCTTTTCAACGTCGGATTTTTTCATTTTTAGGAAAATTAGTCTTATTTTTATAACAAATTCTGCGAATAATCCGACAAAATTAGGCAACTTTGTAGTTGCATCAAAAAAATGCGATTAAGAAACTGTAGGTTCGAATGAAAAAATTACAGATCGGCGACAAAGTTCGTTTTCTCAGCACCGTTGGCGGTGGACAGGTAAAAGGTTTTTTAAACAAACAACTGGTTATTGTTGAAGACGAAAACGGATTCGATGTTCCTGTGCTTATTTCGGAGTGCGTGGTGGTGGAAGCCGCCGGAAACGAAAAATTAGGACAAACGGAAAACGAAATTCCCGAGAAAGAGCCGGAAAAAAAGGTCGAAAAACAGAGACCCGCTGCCAATGTTGAGGAAACAAACCTGATTTCCGAAACCGCCGAAGGCGAAAAAATCACCACTTGCCTTGTTTACTTGCCCACCGACATCAAAAACATGACGCAAACTTCGTTTGAATGTTATTTTGTAAACGACAGCAATTACTACCTGTTTTTCAATTATATGAGCCGCGAGAATAATTCGTGGAGAAGCCGTTTCAACGGTATTGTAGAACCCAACACGCAGATTTTCATCGAAGAATTCGATAAATCACAGCTCAACGATCTGGAGAAGATTTGTGTTCAGTTTATGTCGTTCAAGCACAACAAACCGTTTCGTTTCAAGAATCCGGTTTCGGTGGAATTGCGCATCGATACCGTAAAATTCTACAAGCTGCACAGCTTCACCGAAAACGATTATTTCGACGACAACGCACTTGTTTATTACATCACCCGAAACGACATTCCCGAATGGGAAATGCTGGTTTCGGCAGGCGATATTCAGCGTGCGATGCAGGAGAAAACCGCTTCCGAAGGCCGCCCACGCTTACAAAAAGTGGTGAAAAAAGAAAAAAATCCCATTATCGAAGTGGATTTGCACATCGATCAACTGCTCGATAACACGGCGGGAATGGACAATACCGAAATGCTTGAATTTCAACTCCGGAAATTTAACGAGGTAATGCAGGAAAATCTTAAACGAAAAGGCCAAAAAATAGTCTTTATTCATGGGAAGGGCGACGGCGTGTTAAAAAACGCGTTGCTCAAGGAAATAAAAAACAAATACAAGAGTTCTTACTATCAGGATGCATCGTTTCGCGAATACGGTTTCGGCGCAACCATGATAACGGTGAGATAAAGTGGCTAACTGCTAAAATAAAAAACAGAGAGATATGAAAAAAACATTTTTACTTTCGTTGCTGATTTTCGCGCTCACCAGCTGCGATGTGCTTAACCAAATTGGCGGCGCCATTCAGTTATCGCAATGCGAATACAAGTACAACTCCATTACCGATATGCAGTTGGCAGGGATAAATCTGGGAGACGGTTCATCTATCTCTTTGTCTAATTTTGCTTCCCTTTCGAGTATCCTTACCGGCGGAAGTTTGCAAACCATTCCGTTCAGCATGACGCTCAATATGGATGTTACAAACCCCAATCAGGCCGCGGCGTTTCTCAACGCGCTGGAATATGCCATCGAAATCAACGAAATGGAGTTTACCACCGGCAAAATGGACGTTCCCATTCGCGTGGAATCGGGACAGACAACCGTTTTGCCATTGTCCATCGGAGTTGATTTGAAAAACCTGATGAACAGGTATTCCCGCGACCGCGTAGCTAAAGAAATGAGCGGTTTTCTGGGCTTGTCGTCCGATGAAACAAAAGTTACGGTGAAGCTCTGGCCAAAACTTTTGGTAGGCAACACACCCATCAGAGTTCCGGCGCCCATACCCGTTGTGTTCACTTTTGGCGGAGATAAGTAGAGACACAATGCTTGCGTCTTAATACCTTTAAGTAACCCCATCAATGAAGAAACCCGGCAAAGAAGAACGTCAGGAAGCCATTGCTCAGATTTTGGGCACAAACTCCATCGAGAGTCAGGAAGAATTGTTGCAATTACTTTCCGATAAAGGTTTTGAATTGACGCAAGCCACTCTGTCGCGCGATTTTCGGGAAATGAAGGTGGCCAAAACACCCGATGCCGCAGGCAACTATTTTTACAGACTGCCGGGAATTAAACTGCCCCAACCCAAAGCCGATAAGTTTGGTATGACATCGCCTTTTTCGCGGCACGGGATTATCAATATCGAATTTTCGGGACAGTTTGCCGTAATAAAAACACCGAGCGGATATGCTCGTGGAGTGGCTCAGGATATCGACATCAACAACATTCCGGGAGTTATGGCAACCGTTGCCGGAAGCGATACCGTTCTTGTGGTTCTTCGGGAAAACAGCAACAAAGCCGATATTATTAATGCACTGAAACTGCTTTTTGCAAGGGAATGAATCTTTCACAACAAGCTCACATCATAACTCGTAACTTGTAAATCGTAAATCGTAAATTGATATGTTTACCATAGGTATCGCCGGCGGTTCCGGCTCAGGAAAAACAACGTTGGTCAACTCCATTCTCGAAAGAGTTCCTTACGACCAGATTTCGCTGCTCACGCAGGATTCGTATTACAAAGACAGCGGGCATTTGCCCATCGAACAACGCCGAGCGTTGAATTTCGATCATCCTGATTCCATCGAATGGGATTTGATGTTGACGGATGTACAAAAACTAAAATCGGGACAGGAAATCGACTCACCCACTTATTCGTATCTTACCTGCACGCGCCAACCCGAAACAATCCGGATAAAACCCAACAAGATTTTATTGATCGAAGGCATTTTGATTCTCACGCAGCCCGAACTTTGCGACGAAATGGATATGCGTATTTATCTGGAAGTGGAACCCGATCACCGGCTTTCGCGCATTATCGAGCGCGACATGGAATCGCGCGGCAGAACAGCCATTGATGTGATAAAACGATACTACAAAACCGTGCGCCCGATGCACGAAGAATTCATAAAACCATCGCGCGAACGCGCCGATATGCTGGTGATGGGCGGCGGGTTGAACGCTAAAGCGGCAGATTTTATTTCGTCAGCAATTTTGGGGAAATTACATGTAAAATAATTGTATTTCTATCCGAATTTTCCCGCTTCGTAATCCTTAAACCACTCGTGAAATTTTTCGATTCCGGTTTCAACCGATGTGGCAGGCTTGTAACCGAAATTAGTTTCGAGCAGTTTTGTGTCGGCAAAAGTGGAAACAACATCGCCCGGCTGCATTTTGGCCATTTCAATTATCGCTTCTTTTCCGGTAGTTTTTTCGATGATGCGAATAAAATCCATCAACCGAACGGGCGACGAACAACCCATATTGTAAATCGTATGCGGAACTTCGGATGAAGGAGGAGACGGAATAATTTTCAGTACGCCTTCCACCACATCGTCAATAAACGTGAAATCGCGCTGCATCTCTCCTTGATTAAAAACTTTTATGGGTTTGCCTTTCGAAATGGCGGAGACAAACAGCCAGGGCGCCATATCGGGACGTCCCCACGGGCCGTAAACAGTGAAAAAACGGATTCCGGTAGCCGGCAAGTTGTACAATTTACTGTAGGAATAAGCCAGCAATTCGTTGGCTTTTTTTGTAGCCGCATACAAACTCACAGGATGATCGGTTTGGGTGGATTCTTTGTACGGAATTGGCGTATCATTGCCATACACGCTGCTGGAACTGGCATACACCAAATGTTGAACGGCCGACACGCGACAAGCTTCAAGCAAATTGGCAAAACCAACAACATTGGAATTAATGTAGGAAAACGGATTTTCGAGCGAATACCTGACTCCTGCCTGCGCAGCAAGATTAATCACGTGCGTAAATTGTTCTTTCCCGAAAAGAGAAGAAATTCCTTCCCTATCGGTTAAATCTAAGGGAACAAAACGGTAATTCGGAAATTTATCGCTTTGCGCAAATTCGCCGGTTTTGATTTTTTCCCTTCGGATTCCCGAATCCGATAGACGAGCAAACTTTAAACGAACATCGTAATAATCATTGATATTATCGAGTCCGATTACTTCAAAACCCTGCTCGGCCAGTTTTTTGGCAACGTGATATCCAATAAATCCGGCAGCTCCGGTAACCAATATCTTCATAATTTCACTTTAGGAATCAACTTTGTCAAAGTTTGAAACTTTGACAAAGATTATCGTTCTAAAACACCACGATCACAAAGTTGCCTACTTTGTACTGTTCTTTATTGTGTATAACCGATTGAATTTCGGTATCATTTTTAATTGCCTTGTCCGATATCAACAGAAGTTGTCCGGCCAGCGAGTTGTTTATTATTTCTTCTTTTTCTGCGAAAATCACGTCTTTTTTTAAAAAAACGTCCATGCTTTCCGCCCGCGAAATGCCGTACACATAATAATCCGATGTGTTTTTTTCGGAGGCAACCGCGTAGGCCTTTTCGCACAGTTTGTTCCATCCCATATACGGATTGAGCTGCGGCATAGCCAACCCGGCAACAAATACCGTCAGTAAAACCCCGAACGCCATAACCCGAATGGATTGGCGCATCTGTTTTTTCAGAAACAACAAATAGAGAACCGCCAAACCGCTGAGCGTGGTGATTCCTGCCGCGAAATAAACAAGCGGAACGCCCGTAAAAAATGTCTCATCGGTTTTCGACAAGTAAATTATCGCAGGCAACGCCAGCGCGAAAATAACCGCCGGAATAGCCAACAAGAGCCGCAACCAAAGGTTTGTTGTATCAAATTTCTTCAGCAAAAGCACCGACAGGTAAATGAAAAATGGAAATGCGGGAAGCAGATACACCGATAATTTGGAACTGATTATCGACAGCATAACGAAGGTTGTCAAAATAATTACCAGAAAATAGCGCTCGATATCGGTTTGAATTTTCTTTCGAATCATTCCCGCGATAATCAATCCGACAGAGAGAAACATCCACGGCGCCAGCGAATACCAAACCGATGTGGCGTAATAATAAAACGGACGTTTGTGGTGAAAAGCGTTAATTCCGCGCCCCACGGT
>CAKTUP010000115.1 GCA_934621705.1 uncultured Petrimonas sp. | reverse complement strand
GACAAAAACGATATCGTTCTGCCCAAAAACGACCTTTATTTGCCACAGGTTTTCCAACAAGCCGGCTACGTTACCGCGCAAATCGGCAAATTGGAATGGGGATTTACGGCTACTCGCCGGCAAATGCAGCGACACGGCTGGGATTACTATTACGGGTACCTCGATCACGTGCGTTGCCACGGCTTTTATCCGCCGTGGTTGTTCGATAACGGAAAAATTGTAGATATTGCGGGAAATACACACCTGAATTGCGGGAAAAGCATTGAGCAGGAAACGCCCGAAACGTACGCCGAACGGCACGATAGGAAGGGAAAAGCCGTTTATTCGCAGGATTTGTTTATCGAGAAAATTCTAACGTTCATCCGCGAGAACAAAAATAAACCGTTTTTCCTCTTTCATCCCACGCAGCTGCCACACGGGCCGGTAGCCGTTCCGGAAGTGTATCCCGAAATCGCCAACAATCCTGCTCTTACAGCCATTGAAAAAGAGTACGCTTCGATGGTGAAAATGCTGGACATTCACGTGGGAATGATTATGCAGGAACTGCGCAAACAGGGATTGGAGGAAAATACCATCGTTATTTTCTCGTCCGACAACGGACACGAAATTTACTATTCTCAAAAGGGACGCGTGGAAAAGCCGTACCGCAACTTGCAAACGGGCAACCTTTTCGACGATTTCGCCGATAAATATTACACCTCGCTTTCGGGCGACGTATTCAACGGAAACGCATCAATGGCGGGGTTGAAGCGTAGTAATCTGGAAGGCGGCGTGAACGTTCCGCTCACGTTTTACTGGAAAGGCCGCTTTGCCGAAAACAGCGTCAGCACGCAATTGGTGTCCAATTACGACTTACTACCCACGTTTGCGGAAATGCTCGGCGTGAAACTTTCCGCACAAAAAGACGGCATTTCCATTTGGAAAACATTGACGGAAAACGTATTTTTGTCCGAAAACCGTTACGTGGTTTACGGCTCCAACCTAGGGCCGGCCATCATCGAAAATTCGGGAAGGAAACTTCGGCATTATGCGCCAAAAAACGTTTTCGAACTATATAATTTGAACATCGACCCGCAGGAACGAAGTAATTTAATCGACAACTATCCCGAAATTGCCGAAAAGCTGAAAGCCATTCTCATCAACGAATGCAACGGCGATTTACGGAATGGAATTAACCGGGCGGGGTGACCTCTCCCCCAACCCCTCTCCACAGGGAGAGGGGAGTGTCGAAGAAACATCATTCGAGGAACATTCAATAGCCCCGCTCTCCCTCTCCTGTGGAGAGGGTCGGGGAGAGGTCTTCTGATTTATTTTTCATCATTAAACACAAACAATATATGAGTAAATTTCTTCAACTCACACTGATTCTGGCATTGCTTTGCACCGCTTGCACGCCAAATCGTTCGGCTTTTACGCTTGGCGTGAAACCCGATACAAAAGCCAACGCGTCCATCGCAGCGGTAAAACTTATTGAGCAACTGCAAGACCGCACCGATACGGCACACGTTACGGTTACTCTTCCGAAAGGACGATACGATTTTTATCCCGACAGTGCTTTCACACGCGAATATTACATCTCGAACCACGACCAGGATAATCCTAAAAAAGTGGCTTTCGCTCTCGAAAACCTGAAAAACGTAACCATCGACGGGCAAGGCTCCGAGTTGATTTTCCACGGCCGGATGATTCCGTTTGCGCTGGTGAATTGCGAAAACGTAACGTTGAAAAACTTTTCGGTGGATTTTGAAATCCCCGCTTTCCGTCAGCTGAATGTGTTGAAGGTGGATACCGAAAAAAACGAAATGTTGGCCGAAATTTATCCGAAAGGGCATCACCGCATTGACGACAACAAACTGTTTGCCGTGGGTGAAGGATACGAAAATCAACTGTTTATGGCAATGGCTTTCCGCGCGGATAAACGGTTAACGTATGTGCGCCGCGATGTGGGTTTTAATCCGGCAACCATCGCTGAGCAGTCTCCCGACACGCTTCTCCTAACCGGCTGGGAACAAATTCCGCTTTCGTCGCCGAATGAGCGTTTCGCGCTGCGTTCGTGGCATCGCCCCACACCCGGCATCTTCGTAAGTTTGAGCAAAAATACGATACTCAATAACGTAAAAGTGCATTATTCCGAAGGAATGGCTCTGCTGGCGCAAATGAGCGAAAACATCACGCTCGACGGCTTCAGCGTATGCCTGCGCGGCGATGACGACCCACGATATTTCACCACCCAAGCCGATGCCACGCACTTCTCGGCGTGTAAAGGCGTTATCATTTCCAAAAACGGACTGTATGAAGGGATGGCCGACGACGCCATCAACGTGCACGGCACCTATCTCCGCATAACCAAACGCGTGAGCGACAACACGCTTCAAGCCAGATATATGCATCCGCAAGCGTGGGGTTTTCTTTGGGGCGAACCGGGCGACAGCGTGCAATTTGTGGAAAGCGAGAAAATGGAACTGGCGGGAGACGCGTTCATTACCACCATTCAATCGATAAAAGCCGTTGACAAGCCTACCGAATTCGGCGCCAAAGAGTTCGAAATTACGTTTGCCGACGCGCTTCCACAGGAAATTTCCGAAACCGGAAAATTCGGCATCGAAAACCTGACGTGGACGCCCGAAGTGATTTTCTCGGACAACATCGTCCGCAACAACCGCGCTCGCGGCGCTCTCTTTAGCACACCCAAACGGGTGGTTTGCGAAAACAACCTCTTCGACCACACACACGGAACTGCCATTTTATTGTGCGGTGACTGCAACGGCTGGTTCGAAACCGGAGCGTGTAAAGATGTAATAATCCGAAACAACAAATTCATCAATGCGCTCACGGCAACGTATCAGTTCACGAACGCGGTGATTTCCATCTATCCCGAAATCCCCAACCTGAAAGACCAGCAAAAGTTTTTCCATTCGGGCATCGTAATCGAAAACAACACGTTCGATATGTTCGACCGTCCGCTCGTGTACGCCAAATCCACCGATGGGCTTGTTTTTCGCAACAACACCATCACGCACAACACCGAGTTTGAGCCGTTCCACTGGAACACGCACCCGTTCTTTTTCGAGAAAGTAACGAATGTGAGTATCGAAAACAACACGTTTGCAGAGGATTTTACATTTGATAAAGAGAAAGATATAAGAGTTGAACTCTCGGATAAAAATGCGGTAAGAACGGGAAGTCAGCCATTCCTGTTTGACACAAAATAATGGACAGACAGAAATGGCTGTCCTCCGAATCAGTAATTAACAATTGACAGACAGCAATAGCTGTCCTCTTAATCCAACATAAATGAAAAAAAATCTCCTTTCACTCCTTGCCCTGGCGATAATTTTCGCGGGCTGTACCCAAACGCAAAAAGCATCAACCCAAGAGATGAAACTGCTGTTTGACAAACCGGCAGCCATTTGGGAACAAACATTGCCCCTGGGCAACGGACGCATCGGGATGATGCCCGACGGCGCAACAGACAACGAACACATTGTACTGAACGAGATTACGATGTGGTCGGGCAGCGAAGACTCCGAAGCTTTGAATCCCGAGGCCATAAACTACCTGCCGCAAATTCGCGAGTTGCTGTTGCAAGGCAAAAATGCCGAAGCGCAACAGATGATGTATCAACATTTCCGTTGCGGCGGAAAAGGCTCGGCTTTCGGCGCAGGAAAAGATGCGCCTTACGGCTGTTTCCAGATGCTGGGCGATTTGCACATCCGGCACAATTATGCATCCACCGATTCCGCAAACGATTATCAGCGCTTACTTTCGCTCAACGATGCCGTTGCCCGCACTCAATTTACGAAAGGCGGCGTTACCTATACCCGTGAATATTTTGCCTCGCACGCCGATGATGTGTTGGTCATTCGCCTGACGGCCGATAAAAAACAATCCGTTTCGTTTGAAGCTGCACTGAGCCGCCCCGAACGGGCAACCGTTTCCCGCATAAATGACAACATTTTGCAGATGGAAGGACAATTGAACGACGGATACAATACCGATAAAGGCGTGCGATACCGCACAAAAATGCAAATCGTAAACAAGGGCGGAACGCTGGGAACCGACGATTCATCCATTAAACTTTCGGAGGCCGATGAAGCATTGATTATTGTTTCATCTTCAACCGATATGTTGGATAAAAACTTCAATACCACGGTAGATAACCTGCTCAATTCCTCCTCGAAAACTGCTTACAACAAACTAAAATCCGAGCACGTAAAAACCTATCAGGAAAAATTCAACCGCGTGGAACTGAATCTGGGCGAGCAAGACAACACCGCGCCAACCGACGTTCGCTTAACGAATTTCCAGCAAAACGACGACCCGGCCTTCGCTGCACTCTATTTTCAATACGGCCGCTACCTGATGATTTGCGGCACCAACGAAAACACGCTCCCGCTCAACTTGCAGGGATTGTGGGCAAACACGGTGCAAACTCCGTGGAACGGCGATTATCACCTCAACATCAACGTGCAAATGAATTACTGGCCGGTGGAAGTGTGCAACCTTTCGGAATTGCACCGCCCGCTTATCGATTTCACGCAATCGCTGGTGCCGTCGGGCGAAGCAACCGCCAAAACGTTTTACGGAGCCGAAGGCTGGATGGCACATATGATGAGCAACCCGTGGAAATTTACGGCTCCGGGCGAACACGCGTCGTGGGGTTCCACCATCACCGGCGGGGCGTGGCTTTGCGAGCATTTGTGGGAGCACTACGCTTTTACGCAGGACAAGGCATACCTCGCATCGGTTTATCCCACGCTGAAAGGCGCCGCCGATTTCTTTATTACCGGTATGATTACTGAACCTGAAAACGGATGGCTGGTAACCGCGCCGTCGTCGTCGCCCGAAAACGCGTTCTTTATGCCGGGCACCAAAACGGCTGTGAACGTGTGTTTAGGCCCCACAATGGATATTCAGCTGGTGAACGAATTATACGGCAACGTACTGAAAGCTGCCGAAATTCTGAACATCGAGGACGAAACCACCCAACGCATTCGCGAGCAATTGCCCAAACTTCCTCCCGTACAAATCAGCCCCAACGGCTATTTGCAGGAGTGGCTCGAAGATTATGAAGAAGCCGAACCGCAGCATCGCCACGTTTCGCATCTCTACGGATTGTATCCGGCCAACCAGATTTCGCCCAACACCACGCCCGAACTGGCGGCTGCCGCTCGCGAAACGCTGGAACGCCGCGGCGATGCCGGAACCGGCTGGTCGCGCGGATGGAAAATCAATTTCTGGGCACGCCTACACGATGGAAACCGCGCCTACAAACTGCTGAAAAGCCTGCTGCAGCCGTCCATTCCCATCGATGCCACCACCTACACCGGACACGGCGCGGGAACTTACGCCAACCTGTTTTGCGCGCATCCGCCGTTCCAAATCGACGGAAACTTTGGCGGAACTTCGGGAATTGCCGAAATGCTTATCCAAAGCCAGGACGGCTATATTCAGTTGCTTCCCGCGCTCCCCGATAACTGGGCTACCGGAAATTTCAAGGGGTTGCGCGTTCGCGGCGGCGCCGAAGTGGATGCCGTTTGGAACGGCAAACAACTGACTTCTGCAACGCTTAAAGCATCGGTGGATAATACTTTTAAGCTGAAAGTTCCCGAATATGCCGCATCGGTAAAGTTCAACGGAAAAGAGTTGGCACAGGAAAACGGCTACATTTCTATGGATTTGAAATCTGGAGAGGAAGCTAAGCTCGAATTTATTTGAATCTTTCGGCTATTAATAACAAGCTGATAATATGACTGATAATTGTATTCATTCGAATAAATTCAGGTATTCACTGCCTCATCTGTATGAAAATTACTACTTTTGTATTGCCAGCTATTAGCTATTGGCAACCGGCTATTGGCGAATCAGTACAAATATCAATCATTTGCCCGGTAAATTTGGACACAAAGCTAACAGCCAATGGCTAATGGCTAATTGCCAACGAAATATTTTTTCAATTTCACTAAATTACTTACATCAAACATTTTAAACTAATGAAAGTAAAAACTTTTTTAATTCTCATTGCAACAATCCTTTTTGCATCTTGCAATACGGGTGCACAAAAAGGAAAATCGAACGAACCGCTTCAA
>CAKTUP010000114.1 GCA_934621705.1 uncultured Petrimonas sp. | reverse complement strand
TTGATCCGCATTCGGCTTATATTTCTGCCGGAGATATGAAGCGCGTGAACGAAGACCTGGAAGGCCATTTTTCGGGAATCGGCGTTAGTTTTTATGTGTTGAAAGATACTATTGTTGTAACAAGCATCGTTCCCGGTGGCCCGTCGGAAGCAGCCGGCATACAGCAATGGGACAGAATTGTAAACGTAAACGATACGTTGATTGCCGGCAAGAAAATCACAAATGCCGATGTTCTGAAAAAACTTCGCGGCGAAAAAGGCTCGGAAGTAAAACTCGGAATTAAAAGGGACGGAAAATCAAACCTGACTGATATTGTCGTAACCCGCGGCGATATTCCGATGAGCAGCGTGCAGGCGGCTTATATGTCAACCAGCACGATCGGGTACATCAAAGTAGGCACATTTGGATTCAATACTTTTAATGAATTTATATCGGCGCTGTCGAAACTGAAAAGCCAGGGCGCGCGCTCCTTTGTAATCGATTTGCGGGGAAACAGCGGAGGATCATTGGAAGTTGTAGTTGCCATGGTGAATGAGTTCTTAAAAAAAGGCAACCTGATCGTTTATGCCGACGGACGGAATTTTCCCCGTCAGGATAATTACGCAAATGGTTCGGGGACAAGCAAAGATGATGACGTGGTTGTTTTAATTGACGAGTTAAGCGCATCGGCAAGCGAGATTTTTGCCGGAGCTATTCAGGATCACGACCGGGGATTGGTTATCGGCAGACGTTCATTCGGAAAAGGCTCGGTGCAAAGCCAGCGCAGTTTCCCCGATGGTTCCGCTGTGAGGCTTACCGTTGCCCGGTATTACACACCGTCGGGACGCTCCATTCAGCGAAAATACGAAAAAGGGAAGTATGACGAGTACGAAATGGAGGCTCTAAACAGGTATATTCAAGGCGATTACGTGAATGCCGATACGGCTTCGACTCTTGTTCCGTTTAAGACCGAAGGCGGGCGAACTGTTTTCGGGGGCGACGGTATTATGCCCGATGTTTTTGTTGCCCGCGATACAATCGGGATGAATTCTTACTTTAATTCACTCGCAAACCGGGATTTCATTCAGGAGTATGCCGTAACTTATTCCGACATGCACAAGCAAAAGTTGCAGGAATTTCAATCGGCAGAAGATCTTGCCCGTTTTTTATACAAGCAACCGCTTTTATTGAATTTGGTGAGTTTCGCCGACAATAAAGGAATTCGTCCGCGGCCATTTTATATTGAAGAATCCCGCAAACTGTTCGAGCGGCATTTGATATCGTATATTGTGAGGAACTTTTTTGGCGAAGAAAGTTATTATTCCGTATATATGCAAGATGATATTTTGATGAAAAGAGCAGTCAATTTCATTGAAAAAGGCTTGGCGAAGCCCGAATCGGTTGTGCAGGAAAGATACAAATCCATTACGTTGGGGCAGCGCATTAGTTTGCCGGCACCAATGGAATTTGGCATAGTGTACGCATGAAAGAAACGGATATAATCGAGCAGAAAAAAACACTACGCAAGAAAGTAGCTGAGAAAAAGCGATCTTATTCGCAAAAGAAATTGCAGGACTTATCGGAGGAAGTGATATCGACACTCGAACTCACCGAAGTATTTCAAAATGCAAAGGTTGTTCTTGCTTATTACAGCATGGCTGATGAAGTAAATACGCACGAATTGATTAAAAAACATCGTTTGCAAAAACAATTTCTTTTGCCGATGGTTAATAATGATGAATTAATAGTGAAAAAATATGTTTCCGAGGAAAGTATGCAAACCTCCGGATTTGGAATTAAAGAACCTACTGGAGAAACTTTTCTGGAATATGATAAAATAGATTTGGTAATTGTCCCGGGTGTTGCATTTGATCGCGCACTAAACCGGATGGGTAGGGGGAAAGGCTTTTACGACAGATTATTACCAAAGATTAAAGCTCCCAAAGTTGCCGTGTGTTTTGACTTTCAGCTTATGGAAAAAATTCCGGCAAACCGAGGAGATATAAAAATGAATATGGTTGTTTGTCAGAACGAGATTATTGTGGAATAAATACGCAATAACCCGGTTTCTGAGAAAACATTTTGATTAAATAACAAATCTTCATAAATTTACAGTATATTTGACGCTTGAAAATATACTTCTACCGTTCTTTGAGTACAATTATGAATAAATTCTTAGAGGATTATTTATCGAACAGGGTGTTGTCCCGTATGTCTATCCTATTAATAGACATATTTATTATATTATTTTCAACTCTTACCATGTTTCTTTTGCGTTTCGGCTTCGATGGGCTAACAACGCAAGTTAAAGCCGATGGTTTAACCACATCATTTGTTCTGGTATTCTCCAATATCATTGCATTTGTTATTTTCAAAACCTTTAGTGGAATTTTACGATTTTCTGCTTTTTCAGACCTTACACGTATAATTTATGCATTGACGCTTGGTTACGCTATTGCTTTTATCTGCCTGATATTAATAAAAAGATTTGATCCTTTATTTGAGTTTTCCAGCACCATCCATTTCGCAACTTATGTGCTAAATGTGTTGTTGATGATTTTCTCTCGTATTATTGTCAAAGAGGTGTATGAGGCAATAACAGGTAAACCGCAAAAAGCCACCAATATTTTTATTTACGGAACCAGGCAGGCAGGGATCAGCCTTGCAAAAGCCATTAGAGGAAACCGGGAATTTAAATATAAAGTATTGGGATTTATTACGGATGAAGATAACATGGTCGGAAAAAATCTTCTTGGAGTTAATATTTATGCCAACAACGAGAACTTGTTCAGGGTGTTGGAAACAAAGGATGTAAAAACAGTTATTGTTTCTCCTCATAAAATGGATCAGATAAGGAATTCTCCTCAATTGGAGAACTTTGTGGATAACAATATATCCCTGTTGACTACTTCTCCGGTTAATGAATGGAATGGATCACTGACAGGACGAGAACAGCTGAAAGACGTTCAGATAGAGGACTTGTTGCCTCGCAATCCCATCAATATCAATTTAAAGGAAATAGCTGCTCATATCGAAGGAAAGAGGGTTATGGTAACCGGGGCAGCGGGTTCTATTGGCAGCGAAATTGTTCGTCAGGTGGCATCTTTTAATCCTTACAGTATTATTTTAATAGATCAGGCTGAAACTCCGCTTCACGATATGAGGCTTGAGCTTCAGAAAAAATGGATCGATATAAATACTAACATAATTGTGGCCGATGTGGGTAATGCCACCAGAATGGAGCGCATTTTTGCCAAAACACGGCCGCAATATATTTTCCACGCTGCCGCTTACAAGCATGTTCCAATGATGGAGGATAACGTTTCCGAGTCGATACAAACAAACGTTTTAGGAACAAAAATATTGGCTGATTTAGCCGTTAAATACGGCGCACAGAAGTTTGTGATGGTCTCTACCGACAAAGCCGTAAATCCGTCAAACGTAATGGGTTGTTCCAAAAGAATCAGCGAAATTTATGTTCAATCCTTGTCGAAGCATCTTGCGAAAACGGGCCAAAGAACAACACAATTCATAACCACCCGATTCGGAAACGTATTAGGATCAAACGGTTCTGTAATTCCTTTGTTCAGGGAGCAGATTAAAAACGGCGGGCCATTAACAGTTACACATCCCGAAATTATCCGATATTTTATGACCATTCCTGAAGCTTGTCAGTTGGTTCTCGAAGCGGGCTCAATGGGGAACGGCGGCGAAATTTATCTTTTCGATATGGGGAAACCGGTTAAGATTCTGGATTTGGCAAAGCGTATGATCCGTCTGTCGGGTTCTCAAAACATAAAGATAGAATTTACGGGGCTTCGACACGGCGAAAAGTTGTACGAAGAGTTGCTTAGCGATGCAGAACGTACCGTTAAAACTCATCACGATAAGATTATGATTGCTCAGGTACGCGAGTATGAATACGAAGAAGTAAAGGATAAGATTGAGAAGTTAATAAGTGTTTCGTATCAATACGACGATATGCGTACGGTGAAAAAAATGAAAGAGATTGTTCCTGAATTCCAAAGCATTAATTCTCCATACGAGGCGGTTGACCGATTACTGGAGAAACTGGAAGACAAGGAAAGCGTTAAAATACAGGATGCTTTTTCAATTTAAGTCGCCCTGCATATTGCAAAGCTTTGTGTAATATCCGTTCAAAGCGTAGAGCGAATTGTGATTTCCCGATTCCACAACTTGGCCTTCTTTCAACACATAAATCTCATCTGCATTTTTAATGGTGGACAACCGATGCGCAATAATTATCGTTGTGCGGTTTTTCATCAGCTTATCCAGTGCATCCTGCACAAGACGTTCCGAATCGGTATCCAGCGCCGAAGTAGCTTCGTCGAGAATTAAGATTTCCGGATTCTTTAATATCGCTCTCGCGATGCTTATGCGTTGACGCTGTCCACCCGATAGTTTTCCTCCCCGGTCGCCGATATTGGTCTGATATCCGTATTGAGTTGCCATAATAAAATCATGTGCATTGGCCACTTTTGCCGCTTCAATTACGTTTTCTTCCGAAGCATTTTTAACGCCGAAGGCGATATTATTGAAAAAAGTATCGTTAAAAAGAATGGCTTCCTGGTTCACGTAGCCCATTTTGGAGCGTAAATCGTGTAGAGCCACATCCTTTATATTGACGTTGTCTATGAAAACACCGCCTTCCTGAATGTCATAAAATCGGGATAAAAGGTCGGTCATTGTGGATTTTCCCGAACCCGATTGGCCAACAAGAGCAACCGTTTTCCCTTTTTCAATCGTTAAATCAATTCCCTTCAACACCCAATCCTTGTTATACTTAAACCACACATTATTATAATGTATATTTTTTTCAAACGTGAGTTGCCGGGGTTGTTGAGGGTCTAATATATTATTTTGTGCATTCAATATCTTATCGATACGTTCCATAGAAGCAAGCCCTCTCTGCACGGCGTACGCCGAACGCGAAAATTCTTTGATGGGATTGATAATGCTGTAAAAAATAGTCAGGTAATAAATAAACGTGGCTGCATCGATAATGCCGTTCCCGCTTAAAATAAGCGAACCGCCAAACCAAAGCACGATGGCAATGGTAAGCGTGCCCAGAAATTCGCTCATTGGATGAGCAAGATATTGGCGCCGCGCAATCCGGTTCGACATTCTCCTAAACAGGTCGTTCCCCGTATGGAATCTTTTCGAAATTTTATTTTCGGCGTTAAACGCTTTAATGATCCTCAATCCGCTCAGCGTTTCTTCAATTTGCGACATCAACTCGCCCCATTTGTTTTGCGCCTCAAACGAGCTTCTTTTCAGTGATTTTCCCACCGTTCCCATCACGTATCCCATAATCGGAAGCACGGCGAAAACAAAAAGCGTCAGTTGCCAGCTCAACACAATCATCGTTATCAGGTAGATAAGCACAAGAACCGGATTTTTAAACAACATATCCAGTGAACTCATTACCGAGTTTTCAACCTCGTTCACATCGCCCGATACCCTCGCCAGAATATCGCCTTTTCGCTCTTCGGAGAAAAAACCGATAGGAAGCGTCAAAATCTTGTCGTTTATGTGGTTACGAATGTCTTTTACCACCCCCGTCCTGATCGGAATTGTAAAATAAGCGCCAAAATAAGCCGCGCCGGTTTTCAGCATCGTCATTATAACCAACGCTATGGCCAAATACATTAATGTAGTGCTGCTGCCGTAAGTTTCTATAAATTGCGACAAATACCAGTTTCCATTGTTCAGTACAATATCCAAAAACGAAACTCCGCTTGCATCCCAAGGTATAAATTCAAAGACCTGTTTGTTCATTTTAAACAATACCTGAAGTATGGGCACGATAGTTCCCAGCGAAAAAACATTCAATACCGCACTCAACAAATTAAAAAGAAACGACAATGCCACGTATTTTTTATACGGAGGCAAAAAACGCTTCAATATGGTAATAATTCCTTTCATCAATAAAAATCTTAGTATAACCGGAAAAACTCTGCAAGATACTTATAATTTATGAGTCCGTATGCTAAATTTGACGTTTTTCCAGCAAGAGTTCAATAAAACAGAGATATGCCGAAAAAATATCCCCGAAATTATTCCTCATTAATCAGCTTGATGTCAAATTGTTATTTCTTTGATTGAAGAAAAGATGAATTATTTTGTTAAATTTATCGTGAAAACATTTTGCCATATCAAAATTAGTTTTTACCTTTGCATCCGCTTTCCGAAAACAGTAGGTAGGCGACAGAAACAAAATCGTTCTTTGATAAATTTTCATACACGTTTTTTTAATAGACAAGCAGTATACAAGGAAAGTGTATCTGATGGTTTTCGGTTATGGCGCGGTTTTAAA
>CAKTUP010000113.1 GCA_934621705.1 uncultured Petrimonas sp. | reverse complement strand
CGTTATTGGGGCGAACCATTTCCGATTTACTACAAAGACGGAATGCCCTACACGCTTCCCGAAAGCGAACTTCCGCTGGAACTTCCCGAAGTGGACAAATATTTGCCCACCGAATCGGGCGAACCGCCATTAGGTCGCGCTAAAAATTGGTATTATACACCCCTCTCTTGTGGAGAGGGGCAGGGGGAGAGGCGATATCCGTTAGAATTGAGCACAATGCCCGGTTTCGCCGGCTCATCGGCATACTACCTGCGCTATATGGATCCTCGCAATAACGAAGCGTTGGTTTCAAGCGAAGCAAACGAATACTGGCGCAACGTGGATTTGTATATCGGCGGAACGGAACACGCGACGGGACACTTAATTTACAGCCGCTTCTGGAATAAATTCCTTTTCGATTTAGGCGTTTCGTGCGAACAGGAACCGTTCAAGAAACTAGTGAATCAAGGGATGATTCAAGGGCGAAGCAACTTTGTGTATCGCATTAAAAACACGAACACGTTTGTTTCGCTTAACCTCAAAGACCAATACGACGTTACACCCATTCACGTGGATGTAAACATCGTTCACAACGATATTCTGGATATGGAAGCTTTCCGCAGCTGGAATCCGGAATATAAAACTGCCGAGTTTATCCTCGATGACGGCAAATACATCTGCGGCTGGGCCGTGGAAAAAATGTCCAAATCGATGTTCAACGTGGTGAATCCCGACGATATTGTGGAAAACTACGGTGCTGATACACTTCGTCTGTACGAAATGTTTTTAGGCCCGTTGGAACTTTCCAAACCGTGGGACACCAACGGAATCGACGGTGTGCATCGTTTCCTGCGCAAGCTTTGGAACCTGTTTCACGCTAACGGCGAATTTTTGATTTCCGATGAGGAGCCGACAAAAGAAGAATTGAAAGCGTTGCACAAACTTATCAAAAAAGTAGCGTTCGATATCGAAAACTTCTCGTTCAACACATCGGTGTCGGCTTTTATGATTTGCGTGAACGAATTATCGCAATTGAAATGCAATAAAAAGGTCATTATGAATGACTTATTGATTTGTTTAGCGCCATTCGCTCCGCACATTACGGAAGAATTATGGCACAAATTAGGGAACGAACAAACCATTTGCGATGCCAAATTCCCCGAATTAAACGAGGATTTTTTGAAAGAAGATGTGTTTGCTTACGCCATTTCGTTTAATGGAAAGTCACGATTTGTGCTGGAGTTTTCTGCCGACGCCTCCAACGAGGAAATTGAAAAAACGGCTTTGGAGCATCCCAACTCGCAAAAGTGGCTGGATGGAAAGACTCCGAAAAAAGTGATAATTGTTCCCAAGAAAATTGTGAACGTGGTTGTATGATTCCGAGATAGAGTTAGCCTGAGTTTGTAAATAAATCGAAAATGAATTTACCTGCAAAAAAATATCTTAAAACGTTTGAGTGGCGCGATTATGTGTTGGTTGTAATCGGCCTGGCGCTCTATGCCGTAGGGCTTACCGGTTTTCTGATCCCCAACAAAATCGTTACGGGCGGACTGGCCGGTATCTCGCTGCTGATCAATTATTCAACCGGAATCCCTGTTTGGCTTTCCATTTTGGTTATCAACAGCGGCTTGTTGGTTTTCGCCTGGTTTGTGCTGGGGCGAAAGTTTGTTCTCAACACGCTTTTTGGCGCGTTTGGGCTGACGCTTTTTATCGGTATTTTCGAGAAATACATCACTCATTCGCTGTTGCCCAGCGCCGATCCGCTTATGGCGAGTATTATCGGGGCAATTTGCTGCGGAGTGGGGCTTGGACTGGTTTATTCGATGAATAGCACTACCGGCGGAACCGATATCGTGGGCGCCGTCATCACCAAATACCGTTACATAAGTATGGGACGCGGACTGATGTACGTGGATGTGGTGATTATCCTCAGTTCGTGGTTCCTGTTTCAGAGCCTCGAAAAAATCATTTACGGACTCATCATCATTGCCGTGCTGTATTATGTGGTGGATATGGTTATCAGCGGTGCGCGGCAATCGGTGCAGTTTTTTATTTTTTCGAACAAATACGAAGAAATTGCATCGCACATCAATTCCGAACTTCACCGCGGCTGCACGGTTATCGATGGGGTAGGCTGGTACTCCAAGCAACCTCAGAAAGTGCTTATCGTGCTTGCCCGAAAAACCGAATCCACTTCCATTTTCCGCCTCGTGAAACGCATCGATATGAACGCGTTTATCGCTCAGAGCAACGTGGTGGGTGTTTATGGCAAAGGGTTTGACAGTATAAAGTGAAACGCTTCCTGTGCTCGGTATCTCCCAAAAAATAACGGCCAACCTCAACGTCAGCCGTTATTTTTTTGAATATTTATTGCCGGAAGATCAGCCCTTTTCCTCTTTTTCCTCCTCAGCTGTCAAATCCAGCCTAACATCGTCTTTACCGCGGTCAAAGAACATTTTACGGAGCGGATTTTCGCGTGCTTCATCGTAAGCGCGGCGATTGGTGAAAATATCCATGGCCATATAAATGGCCTGACGGAAAGACTCTTCCGATGCTATGTTTTTCCCCGCAATATCGTAGGCCGTGCCGTGGTCGGGAGATGTGCGCACGATGGGCAGTCCGGCAGTGAAGTTCACGCCCGAATCCATGGCTATGGTTTTAAACGGAATCAATCCCTGGTCGTGATACATGGCTAAAATGGCATCGAATTCGCGGTATTTTCCCGTTCCGAAGAAGCCGTCGGCAGCGAAAGGGCCAACGCACAATATTCCTGCATCTTGCGCCTTTTTTACAGCCGGTGCGATAATTTCGAGTTCTTCTTTTCCCAGCAATCCGTTTTCGCCCGCGTGCGGATTTAGTCCCAGCACGGCAATGCGCGGCGTTTCTATACGAAAATCACGCTTGAGCGACGAGTTTAGCGTGGTAAGTTTCTCGATAATAAGCTCTTTCGATATCTTCTTCGAAACTTCCGAAACGGGAATATGCGATGTTACTAACGCAACCCGCAACGAGTTGTTGGCCAAAATCATCAGCGCCTTGCCGTTATCGGCAAACCGATCTTGCAAAAACTCGGTATGTCCCGGAAAATGGAACTTATCGTTTTGAATGGTGTCTTTGTTGATGGGCAGCGTAACCAGCACGTCTATCTTTTTTGCCACAAGGTCTCGTGCCGCAATATCGAGCGCGATAAACGCCGATTCTCCGGCTTCGGCAGTTGCCGTACCCAGTTCTATTTTTACTTCTTCTTTAACGCAGTTGAGCAGGTTGATTTTTCCAGCGCTGCATTCTTCGGTGCGATTGACAATGTGAAAATTAACGGCACCGCAATCCAATACTTTTTTGTGATAAGACGCCGATTTGGATGAGCCGTAAATCACCGGCACGAAAAGTTCCTGCAACCGTTCATCGGAAAAAGCTTTTAATAATATCTCGTATCCCACGCCGTTTATATCGCCGTGAGTGATGCCTACTTTTATTTGTTCTGACATTTATATGTTTAATGTTTAATGTTTGATGTTTGATGTTTGATGTTTGATGTTTGATGTTTTGTGTTTGACGTTTGTAGATGCGGGGTGCGACCTCCCCCCAACTCCCTCCACAAGAGGGGGAGCGGACTGCGATTAAAGATTTGACAGCTGATTAATCGATACCACACACCCTCCCTTGTGGGGAGGGCTGGGGAGGGGTAATCCATTATTCCTAAATCGTCAATCGTCCACTTTAGGGGATTTAGGGTTTTTTAGGAATACTAACGGTATATAACGCTCCTTCCATACTGCGCATCATGTTGCGTTTATCGGTTTCGGGAGCGAAAATAAACACGTCAACCACCACCACCATATTGGTGTTTTGATTCACAAAAGCATGCGAAACAAACGGGCCGCCCATCATATCGCTGGTCATTTCCCACAGTCCGCGCAACTCGGCGCGAAAAAGGCCGTTGTATTCCATTTTCCGGTAGTAGGGATCGTAAGCGGCCGAGGTTGTCATGTGCGAGTCGAATGAGCCGGTAATGTATTCTCCCAGCACGCGGTTGCGGATGGAAATGAGCGAATCTTTCTCGAAAACGGTTTCGGAAGTATATGGAAACTGATAAATCACGATGTCTTTCCGGGCGCGGCCGGCGCTGTTGGTTGCCCAGTAAAAATTGGGATGTTCTGTAATATTCGACAACCCCTTGGGATAATGGATATTGATGCCGAACAGTTGTTGAATTCTCGATTGTGGAGTTCCCGAATCCTTGATCAACCATTTGGCAGTACGCTCCATTTCTTTGTTGAGGATATAATCGACGATTCCTTCTTTGTTTTCTCTCAGAAAATTGATAAATGCCGTGGAATCCGGAGCGCGAACGGTCATAATCACTTGTCCCGATGCGTATTTGTCAAGCTCGGATGAGAGTTTGGCAACCGTGTAAATATTCGAAATTTCGGGCATAATGATGTTTCGGGCAACTTTGAACGTGCTGGTAAAGTTTTCGGGAGTGAGTTGTATTATTCTGAAATTGGGTTCGAATTGCGGCAGTCCTTTGGCGGGCGAGTTGAGCACCTCGAAGAGTGCGCGTCCCGTTTCGCTTTCCCATTCGTCTTTCTCCATAATTACCAATACTTCGCTCGACATGGAAGATGCCGACAAAAAACCGCTGCCGTCGCACGAAGTAAATAGGAGTATTGCCAACACCGGCAACAGAAGTAAATTAATAATTCTCATACTATTTTCTTTAAGAATTTATTTTTAACAAAATTACAATTATTTGATTGTAAATGAAACGAATCGTTTCGATTTATGATTATTTATAATTTTCATGTAGTTGTTAAGATGCTGGGACTGTAGAGACGTGGAATGCCGCGTCTCTACGCTTTTGTTGTTGACAACATACCGCATGCGGCAAAAATATCTTCGCCGCGCGATGCGCGAATGGTGCAGGTGAAGCCTTTTGCGGTGAGAAAATCGCGAAACTTTATCATCGTTTCTTCGGTAGATGGGGCGAGGTCGCTGCCGGGTATTTTGTGAAAACGAATGAGGTTTACGCGACAATCCAAGCCCGACAAGAGCTTGGCGAGTTCTCGGGCGTAAATTTGCGAATCGTTTACGCCGTTGAACATAATGTACTCGAACGACAATCGCCGCTGGTGGCTCCAGTCGTATTGCCGAAGCAATTCTATAATATCGGTTGCTTTAAAGGTTTTCTCTATCGGCATCAGCGTTTCGCGCTGCACCGATAACGGACTGTGCAGACTTACGGCTAAGTGGCATTTGCTTTCATCCAAAAACCGTTTTAGGTTGGGGATTACGCCAATGGTGGAAAGCGTGATGCGTTTGGGACTCCACGCCAGGGCGTAATCGGCCGTAAGAATTTCGATGGCGCGCATCACGTTGTCGAAATTGTTCAGCGGCTCGCCCATTCCCATAAAAACCAAATTGGTAAGCTCATCGGCATCGGGTACTGAATACACTTGATTCAAGATTTCGTTTACCGTGAGGCTTCCCAGAAAACCCATTTTGCCGGTCATACAGAAACTGCAATCCATTTTACAACCCACCTGCGACGACACGCAAATGGTCAAGCGTTCGTCTTCGGGAATGTTTACCGACTCGATAAACTTGCCGTTTTTTACGGGAAACAGCATCTTTTGCGTTCCGTCAACCGATGTTTTTATGTCTATGGGTTCAACGCGCCCCACATCGAAACATTTTTTGAGAATATCGCGGTTTCGGATGGAAATATTGGTCATTTCGTCGATACCGGTTACGCGTTTCACGTAAACCCAATCGGCAATTTGCTTGGCGGTGAATTTAGGCAGGTCCAGTTCCGAAATTTCTTTTTGAATTTCGGAAAGCGTAATGCCCAGCAGGTGTTGTTGATTCATTTTCTGTTGCTTTGTGAATGCAAAGATAAATAGAAATTTACGATTTACGATTGCGGATTTACGATTTGGAAAGTTATGGCTTTGCCTTCGTAGAAAAATTCACTACTTTTGAACTTGAGTCTTGAATAATAATTAGGTTTGCCCCGATAATTATCGGGATTTTGCCACGAATGACACCGATAAACACGAATTTTAAATCAGTAAAGCTGATTTATTCGCGCTAATCCGTGCAATTGGTGGTTACATATTAAATTTTGTAAAGCAAAATTCAAAAAATAAGTGAGTAAAGTTTTTGAAAACTACCAGCGCACAGCGTGCGCCATATTACTAACTCCATGCGACTTGTCGCGTGGAGAAAAACAGAAACATACTATAAGCCGCGCGGAGCGCGGCACAGCATACTCGTTGTGCCGCCACTTCGGGCGGAGATTTGGGGAGTTTGCTTTACCGCAGGCGAATAAATCGCCTACGGTTATGAAAATGTCGCCCATTCGGGCGGGAACAGCAAATACTGTTCTT
>CAKTUP010000112.1 GCA_934621705.1 uncultured Petrimonas sp. | reverse complement strand
TTCACGTTTTTTGCCAAAAACAACTTCCCCGATAACTGGCAGGACGGAATCGGAGGGACTTTTAACTTGCTGAACCGACATTTGTACAACGCTTCGGATACATACGTACAAGGACATTTTATGCTTGAAACTCCTTTTCTCATATTACGTAACGTCCCTTTAATCTCAGACTACATCAACAGAGAACGTTTGTACGTAAGTCAGTTATACACACCTTATATTGTTTCGTACACTGAATTTGGTTACGGTGTTGGTAACCGGTTTTTCAAAACTGCAAATGCAGCAATATTCTGCTCCTTTCATAAAACCAAGTTCAGAGAAGTTGGCGTCAGGGCATCGTTTGAACTGTAGAGAATGCCGGCTGGCCGATGAGAGATGAATAAAAAAATGTCATTCTGAACGAAGCTTTAGCACTTCGTTCAGAATGACAAAAAGACTATCGTAAGCTTAATTTAGCACCAACTTTGCTAAGAGTGCCCTCCCACCACAATGCGTAGCACTTTAAATCCGATTACAAAAAAACGTACGATCTGATACAAAATGCATGTACGCCAGAACTTTGTCCAACCTGTGGGAACCGTGGCAAACGATTCCAGACTGTATGGTATTGTGTTTTTATTATCCATATCTGTGTTTTTTAATTTGTTATCGATATTACTCCGGAATCAGCCACCATAAAGGTTTAGTTTTTGCTTTGTACAGAAACATATAATGCATAATAAGTTTGAACCAATGGCCTGCAAGCCCGATTTCACCAATGGTATAATTTATGTTTCTGCCCCACTTCGGATATTTTTCCCAATCGGGAACAATCGGAAAAACGGTTAACGAAGCAGCCTTTCCACTTTTCAATCCAAATCCGGCCGAAACCACACAAGCTGCACCCATTCGCGCCATCGAAGCTTTGTGTTTGTATTCGCGTTTACCGGTCTTAATGGTGTTAGCTATGTTTTCGGCTACTACTTTTCCGATAACACCTGAAGGCATTCCCGTTCGCGGTGCCGTAGCAGTGATTGTCGTCCCTTTTGCACTAATCATCGGTTTAGAAATAGTGTGAGGCGGAGCAAAAGCAATACCCGTAGCAAAAATATTGTTGTAAGTAGGATTTTCGTAAATGGAAGGCCAGTCCGATGTTTTCCATTCACTGTACGGTTTGGGGGTATAATCAGCATCGACTTTCATAAACCCGTTTGCAGCAAATATTGTTGGCGTAATATCCTCGTTTTGTTTGTTATACGCTTTTAGCCCAACTCCCGCAAAACTAGGTATCAGCATAGCAAAATCGAATTCTTTGGTCAATTCTTCTCCTTCCAAAGTCTCATAATGAATAATTCCCTTCTCCACTTTCTTAACACCGGCTCCCACAGTCCAGCTTATTCCATATTCAGTGAAAAGCGATTCCGCCAAAATTTTGGTTGGAGTAATATAGCCGCTTCGTTTTACGAAAGCGCCACCCATACCGAAATCGCCCAGCTCGTATTCGTTGGAAATCCAACTTATATCTGCCAGATGATCCAATTTCCTCCGTTTCACTTCAAAGGCGATGTTTAGCGCAAACTCAAATGCTGCTCCTTGACAAGTAGCCATTGGATGACCAGTCCCTATAACCAAACGTTGCTTTTCTCCTTTTTCCATCTTAGCGAAACATTCCTGCAGGTGCTTCCACGTTAAAGCAGCGTGATGATACGTGCATACAGAATCGGTGTGAAGATCGGGACCTAAGCCTTCGGTAGCGGCAAAATTAAGCTTCGGACCTGTAGCATTGATCAGGTAATCGTATTCTATATTTCTTCCTGATCTTTTTTGTCTTCTGAAACATACTTAATTTTAACAAATCCCTTTTCGGTTTCCGTATTCCCTTCGGGATGAATAGAGAGAGCCTGTGCCTGTTTAAAAGTAATGCGGTTCTTTTTGTAAACCGGTGCCAGCTCAAAAATAACTTGTTTAACCGTCATTAAACCGATCCCAACCCAGATATTGGAAGGAACCCATTGATAATGCGAATTTGGACTGACGACCACCACTTCGTGTTCTTTTCCCAGCTTTCGCCTTGCTGATAGTGCTGCTGTGTGACCGGAAATTCCGGCACCTAAGATGAGTAATCTTGCCATAGTATCTCTTGAATTAGTTAAACATTGAAGATTAAGATATAGTACTACAAATGTATAAATAAAACTTTTATTTATAGTAACTTAATTACTTTTTTTCAAATAAGAGAAAGATATTTTAAACTCATCGGGTTTCATCGAAATAAGTAAATACTTCCTGTTTTCTTAACCTACTTTTCAGCCATTCTTCAATCTTATTTTTATCTGCGGTACGCAACGAATTTCTGGGTAAAGAAAAAATAACAAGTGGCGCTCTGTTGCTGCGAACAACGCTATCTTTTTGAGTAAAATAAGAATACGTTTCCGTATAAGAACAACCTTTTATTTGTGGATAAAGAGCTTTTATTTCAGCTAACAGTTCTTCACCCAATGCATGAATATTACGAATACTGTCAATTCTGTTTTCGGACTGCTTCAGTGCAAATGTTGTTGCATTTAGCCTGTTGTTCAGGATTTCGGTCTCAGATTGGTATCTTCTTGTATTTTCTTGTACGAAAGACACCTCAAAACCTTGTCTTATTTTCAATTTTGATGTATCAATTTTATTAAAAAGAGCAACCTGTCTGATGGAGTCGATCCGTCTCTCAGAAAGCCCGTAACCGCTATAAACCAGGTCCACGTTTTTATTTGATGGATTTATATTGCTTTTTTGAAGATAATTTCCCTCAACTACCGAAACCTGATTGATAAAGTGTTCGGCATTCTGGCTAAAATTTTCATTTTGCACCAGTTGGTATCCAAAATAAATACTCGGAACAGCCGTAATGAGAATTATTACCGTAAGAGCTTGATTTACCTGCTTCTTCCTGTCGGGGTCGACAATGCTTCTGATGGGAAGCTTCAGGTATTGACTGACAACTAAAGAAGCAAAAGCAATAAAAACCGTGTTGATGGCAAAAAGATACAATGCTCCGAAGAAGAAGTTAAATTGCAGGGTAGCCAATCCATATCCGGCTGTGCAAATAGGCGGCATAAGCGCTGTGGCAATGGCAACACCGGGAATAACATTCCCCTTGAGTTTACTGCTGATGGCTACAATACCTGCCAATCCGCCGAAGAGAGCGATCAATACGTCGTAAATGGTAGGACTTGTTCTGGCCAACAGTTCTGAATGCGCTTCGTTAATTGGGGAAAGGAAAAAATACAGCGACGATGTCAGCAAGCTGACCACTACGGCATACATAAGATTTTTGACCGAACGCCTGAAAAGATGAAAATCGTAAGTCGCCAGGCTATATCCTACCCCGTTTATCGGTCCCATCAACGGAGAAATTAACATGGCACCAATGATTACTGCTGTAGAGTTCATGTTCAATCCCACCGATGCCACCACGATGGCGAACATAAGGATCCAAAGATTGGTTCCCCTGAACTGAATTCCTTTTTCTATTTCGGCGTGAATGGTTTCGTAATTTTCTAACTCGGAACGAAGATTAAAAATACTAACGAGTTTTTGGACTTGTTTTTCCATAGTTAAACAGTTATTTCCACAAAACTACAAAAAATAAAAATCTAACGATAATATTTTAACAATAATTAAGTTTCAGGAAGACTACCCGGCATCACAATCCTGTCCGTACGGTGGTAGTTTAATTCATCTGCCAGCTGGCGAAAGAGCAACTTAAAAAACAAGCTAAGCTTACAGCCTGCCCACTTAAGTAAAGCTGAGGTAAATAGGTCTCCCGGCCCGTTCAGGCATTGTTGAGAATATTCATTTAAAAAAGAGCAACCGGAAATTAATCCCGGCTGCTCCTGAACACATGAAGTTGTTAAAGCAAAAGTAGAATTTATATAGAGTCTGTAAGTACAACTGTTTTGTTTAAATCACCATTTTCCAGGATATATTCTTCGCCATAATCCCAATCGAGTGCTTCGGTTTTGCGACTTTTTTTCAATTTTCTGCGAACAGAGGAGTTAGAGATAAAATTATCGTAATCATCCAGACGTTCATCGATCTCTATTTTTTTACCGGTGGGAACAGCAATTTCAACAATCATGCCCTGTACTCTGAATCCCTGCGAAATTGGAGCAGAAAAGAATTCGGGTAAAAGCAGAAGAGAATCTTGTTGTTGCAACGGATACGTAAATTGTTCGGTATTCTGCTTGGCAATTTTCAAATCCTTGCCGGAACTTGATGAAATGGTTCTCACATGATACAAAGAGTCCTGGCTTTGAACAATTTGTAATTTGATGTTTGAGAAAAGCAGAGAGTCCTCGTTGATGGTATAGTATGGAAAATTATCCAAATCTGAACCCGGGCCGAAATTCCGGCTGAACGAGTAGTAATCTGAAGAATAATCGGCCATATCAACATATAACTTGTTACCTGTGAAAGACGTGAGTGCTTGTACATTTTCTGTGGATGATTCTACATTGAATTTTTCAGCAATTTTGAATCCGAGCATGGTAGCAGAAAAGATACCGATAACCCACAAAATAATAGAAACAATTCCGATTACCGGGCGTGATTTTGCTTTCATTGACCGACGCACGATCCATACAATAATTGATACGATAGGAATGGCAAAAAGCAATATCACTGATAACCATAGCATACTATTCTCGTACCCGTATTCGATAAACAACGATTTCAACGGTACAAACTTTGTGCCTGCCACAAGAAAAGCAATTAACATTCCGGTCATTGCTATGGCAAAAATTCCGGCAAATGCGAAGAATATGATTTTAAAGAGAATGCCCAAAGCACTTAAACAACCTGAATTACCTGAACCGGTTGCTGCGTTTACGGATGACTTTGGTGGAATATTTCGCGGCGGTTCGGGCGGCAGAGCATCCATTGTAACTTTCTCCGAATTATCCGCAATACCCGTTGCAACATACGATTTAGTATAATTGTCGCTTTCATCGGTTTTGCTCTTCACATTCGCCACATTATCGCTCACGGTTTCACGGATGGATTTAATGTATTCCTCTTCACCCATCATTTCAAGCTTTTGCTTTACGGTGTTGGCTCTCGGGATAATTACCCAAAGCACGGCATAAACCACAACGACTGACATGTTAATGTTCCAGTTGAAATCCCAGTTATCAAGAAACCTGTTCCAGGGAAAGACCGGGATAGAAATCATTCCCATTAAGTTCAAGAATAATGGTGCCGCAAACAACAAACGCGGAATCCACGTGTCTATTTTGAAATATGCGGCAATTCCACCACAAACTCCGCCCAGAAATCGATCATTAGGATTTCGGTAAAGCCGTTTTGTGACATTTGTTTCAAGCGCTTTGGGTTTCAACACTACCCACAAAATAAGATATACCCAGAACAAGACGCTGAAAAGTATTACAAAAATAATACGCATCCATACCGGATCAATTTTAAAATAATGAGCTAAACCACTGCACACTCCGGCAATTATCCGGTCGCTCTCGTTGCGGTATAACGATCTTTGCTCTTCACTTTCGATTGATTCTGTTTTAGGCTGTTCGTAGGCAGAATCCTTTTGCTGAGAGCTTTTCGCACCGTAAGCGTAATCAAAATCCTGATAATCTGCATCGAAATCTTCAGGTCTTCCTATACTCGAGATGATAGACTGAACATCTTCATCTGTGATGATATTGATACCCAATTTCAACCGGTTTCCGAACAATTCAGCAATGCGGTTTTCTATATCGTTTACGATTTCTTCTCCACCCTCTTCGCGTGAAAAATACTTTTTCAAACTCTCTATGTATTGCTTTAAAAGTTCATAAGCAGTTTCTTCGATAGCGATAACTTGTCCTTGAAAATTGATGTTAATTACTTTTTTCATTGTTCACTGTTGTTGGGTTCGTTTTCTTCTTTCTTATAATTGCCTTTAATAACTTCATCAACACCTGTTGATAATTCTACCCATGTTGATTCTAGAAGCTCATAAAATTTATCACCTTTTTCAGTCAGTGTGAAATATTTTCGAGGCGGCCCCGATGTACTTTCTACCCAGCGATAATTAAGTATTTCAGCATTTTTTAATCGGTTGAGCAAAGGATACAATGTTCCTTCGAGGAGTTGCAAGCCTGCATTTTTCATCTCGTCGATTATATCGCCCGGATATGCTTCGTTCCGCCTGATAATCGCCAAAATGCAGTACTCCAGTACTCCTTTTCTCATTTGACTTTGGGTGTTTTCTATATTCATTTTTTCAATATGATTATTTCGATGATGCAAAATTAAACTAAACAAAGTAATATGCAATGCAAAGTACCAACAGATTTTACTATTTTAACATTATTTAATTCATGATTGGTTTTAAAGAGATGAATTATTATTCGTTTCACGTTCTTTAAATGAATGCAGATGCGGGAGTTATGAAAAAGGAATAGTAGCGTTGCGTTAATTTTTAACATTCGTCTATAATATATTGATATATAAAACTATATAAGCGTTCTTTGATTTT
>CAKTUP010000111.1 GCA_934621705.1 uncultured Petrimonas sp. | reverse complement strand
TCTATTCTCTTAGCCACTCAAAGCGGTTTAGCCGTTTTCAAACATTACATACCTTTTGATTTTCGTCTTGGCAAGAATTTCAAAAATCCGTTCTACGATGATAAAAGAGCATCTTGCAATATTTATTACGACAGGCACAACCAATCGTTTAAAATAAAAGACTTCGGTAACCCCGACTACTCCGGCGACTGCTTTGCTTTTGTGGCTCAAATCAAAGGTTTGGACGTGAAGCGTGACTTTTTTCAAGTACTTCAAATCATCAACCGGGACTTAAACTTACATTTGGAGGAAAAACAAGACGGTTTTACACACTTCAAGAAAAAAACAAAAAAACAATCGATTGAAATCTCTCCGTCTTCCAATAATAAATTAGATAAGGCAACAGAAACACCACCCAAACCTTTTCATTTCTCCGAAAAGTTATATTCATCTGCTGAACTCAAATTCTGGAAAATATTCGGTATAAACGAAAAAACACTGTTCTGCTTTGGTGTAAAATCTCTTTCTGAATTTCAATCGGTAAACAACGAGGGCAACGATTATCGGCTTCAATGCTCCGAAACAGAGCCACTTTTCGCCTACACGGGCGAAGGGTTTGTAAAACTCTACCGTCCCAAATCCAAACTCCGTTTTTTGTACGGCGGTCAAATTCCCCAAAACTACTGTTTCGGACTGCGACAGCTACCCAATAGAGGTGATATTCTTTTCATTACAGGTGGTGAAAAAGATGTGATGAGCCTTTACGTCAAAGGATTCCACGCGGTTTGTTTCAACAGCGAAACATCTGCCATTCCTCCAAGCATCATCGAAATGTTGGCACACCGTTTCAAGCATATCATCCTTCTCTACGACACAGATAAAACAGGACTTTCCGCTTCGGAACAACACGTTCATTCGCTGGCAAAATACAGCGTCCAGCGCTTGGTTATGCCTCTTTCCGGCACTAAAGCCGAAAAAGATATTTCCGATTACTTTGCCAAAGGAAATACCCGTAACGATTTCCGAAAGCTAATCATTGACCTACTGAAAGCAAAATACACTCAAACAATGACACTCATCAAATCTTGCGAGGTGGATTTTGAAAATCCGCCCGAACTTTCTGAAAATATTATCAGCGTAAACGATGTTCCACTCGGCACGCAGGGAAACCTGCTCTGCATTACCGGTGGTGAAGGAACTGGGAAAAGCAACTACGCCGCTGCCATCGCTGCCGGCACTTTGGCAGATGATGACTTTGAAGCCGATACGTTAGGCTTGAGCGTTCTGCAAAACAGCAACCAAAAAGCGGTATTGCTTTACGACACCGAGCAGTCGGAAAACCAGCTTTACAAAAACAGCGCGCTCTTGCTCAAACGATCCGGACAAACGACTAAGCCCGACTGGTTGAAAGTCTATTACCTTACGGCAATGTCGCGCAGCGAACGCTTGCAATCCATTCAAGACAGTATGGATTATTATTACCACTTTTTCGGCGGCATTCATTTGGTGGTACTGGACGGTATTGCCGATTTGATTCGCAGCGCCAATGACGAAACGGAAAGCATCGCCATCGTGGAGGAACTGTATCGACTGGCGGGAATTTACCGCACCTGCATTATCTGTGTGCTGCATTTCGTACCCAACAGTTTCAAACTCCGCGGTCATCTCGGCTCCGAACTGCAACGCAAAGCCTCCGCCATTCTTTCCATTGAAAAAGACACCCAAAATCCGGAAAACTCGGTGGTGAAAACGCTGAAAGTGAGAGAAGGCAGCCCGCTGGATGTTCCGATAATGCAGTTTTCGTGGGACAAACGGAAAGGGATGCACGTTTACCGGGGCGAGAAATCGCAGAACGAAAAAGAGAAACGCAAAGAAGTAGAACTGACCAGCGCAGCCAAAGAGCTCTTTTCGAAAAACAAACGATTGACTTATTCCGAGTTGTCGCAAGAAATCGAATTGCTGATGGATGTAAAAGACCGTACCGCCAAAAGCTACATTAAATATATGAGCGATAAAAAGATTGTAATAAAAGACACTTCGAATACAAACTATTATGTGTTGGGGAGACAATAAGACGTGTCAAAAAATACGAGTGGACACCTCTTGTTTACTCGTCAACTAAAACTGGTTTACTAAAATATGATCATTGACAAACAAGAATTCCGAGCCTATATGGACCGTTTAATAGACCGTTTCGACCTTCTCGATGAAAAACTGGAACAACTGATTAAGAAGAAAGCCTGCCTCGATGGAGAAGATTTGCTCGACAATCAAGACCTTCTGCAAGTTCTAAAAATCAGCCACAGGACATTACAGCGTTTCCGTTCTTCAGGCGAGCTTCCCTATGTAAAAATGAACGGAAAAATCTACTATAAACTCTCCGATGTGAACCGATTTATCCGCGAAGTATTCGAAGCAGGTTCGGTTCGTTGTGCCAAACATCGCCAAATAGCGCCACGCAACGCCAAAAAGTCATAACAAACATTCGCGCAAAGTATATTTGCCGAAAAAAAGAACAATATGGACGAAAATAACTTGAAAAAAGAGAACGTGCAAGTCGATGAATTGTCGGAAACGCTTTTGGTATTCGACAACGAAAAACAGACCCTTCAAGCGGTAAAAGACATTGGCAAAAACGGAAAACTCAAAACTGTTGAACCCACGAAAGAGAATAATCCCGATTTTATCAGGTTAGATAAAAACGGCGATTTTCTTTCCAACTTCTATTCCAATTTCGTTGCCCAATTGAAAGATCCTACACGATTTCGGGTGTTTAAAATACCCATTCCCAAAATGGATTTTCTGGCGGAAACCATCAAAAGCATCCTCAAAGACCCCACGCCCGCCGGCGATGCAATGTTGAAACAATACGAAGTGAAAAGCGAAGACATAAAGCAAAAACAAGAAATACTACCGGATGAAAACAGACAGAAAAGTCCGGACAACATCACTAATCCTCAAAAACAAGAAACAATGGAAACTCCAACAACCACAGACCCCGATTATCGCTACAAAGTAGAAGATATCGATTGGAAAACGCTCGAAGGAATGGGTGTTACGCAAGAGAAGTTACAAAAGATGAACCTTTTGGATGATTTGCTGAAAGGATTTAAAACCAATCAATTGGTGCCCATCAGCCTCAATTTGGGCACCGTAATTACCCGAAGCGAAGCACGCCTGTCGCTTCAACCAGACGAAGACGGCAACACCGTTGTGGCGATGCACGGTGTCCGCAAAGAACCCAATCTGCACCAAGCTTTTTTCGGACACGAATTCACGCCCGAAGACAAACAAAATTTGCTCAAACAGGGCAATATGGGACGCATCGTGATGCTTGAAAACAGGAAAACAGGCGAACAAATTCCGTCCATCATCAGCGTGGACAGGCTGACCAACGAACTCATCGCACTGCGTGCCGACAAAATCAAAATTCCCGACGAAATCAAAGGCTTGAAACTCTCCGAAGACCAAAAACAGACCCTTATGGAAGGAAAACCGCTCTATTTGGAAGGAATGATTTCCAAGAAAGGGACGGAGTTTTCCGCCAACGTCCAGTTCAATGCCGACAAACGATATGTGGAGTTTATGTTTGACCGCGAGCTGTTTCAGCGAAATCGGCATACACAGGCAAACGGTGAAGCGCCCCGGTTTATCCGTGGAAAAGAGCTGAGCGACGAACAGTACGACAAGTTCAAATCGGGACAAACTATCTACGTGGATGACTTGGTCGATAAAAAAGGAAAGACCTACAAAGGCTACCTGACGTTCAACACGGAAACGGGAAAGACCGGCTTTTCCTTCGGCAACCCGAACAAACAGAAGAACGCTGCCAAAGAGTCTGCCCAGCCCGACGAAGCGCACAAAACGCAGAAAGCGGTGAACTCCGAAGGCAAGACCAACGAAGCGACCAAGCACATCAAGGAAGCCTTGCAGAAAGGACAAACACAGCCCACGGAGAAACAGCAGGAAAAAGCCGAAAAAGTGGAAAAAGAAGAGCAGAAACAGAAAAAGAGCAGAGGACGAAAAATGTAAACTGTGGTTTTATTTGAAAAACAAAATATGAGAGTAATTATTGCAGAAAAACCGAGCGTGGCGCGAGCCATTGCCCACGTTCTCAGCATTACCGGAACAAACGACGGATATATCGGCAGCGGCGATACCGCTGTTACCTGGGCAATCGGACATTTGGTGACCCTTGCCCTTCCCCAAGCGTACGGATTTGAAGGCTTTCGGAAAGAAAACCTGCCCATTCTGCCGGAACCGTTTCGGTTAATGCCGAGGCAGGTAAAAAAAGAGAAAGAGTACGTAACCGATGCCGGAAGAGAAGGCGAATTGATATTCAGGTATATCTATCACTATCTGAATTGCCAAAAGCCATTCAGGCGGTTGTGGATAAGCTCCCTGACCGACAAAGCCATCAAAACGGGTTTTGACAGCCTGAAGCCGGGAAACGAGTTCGATAATTTATACCAATCTGCTCGTTCTCGCAGTCAAGCAGACTGGTTAGTTGGTATTAACGCATCACAAGCATTGAGCATCACGGCAGGAAGCGGTGTGTATTCGCTCGGGCGGGTACAAACGCCCACCTTGGCAATGATATGCAGGCGCTATTTGGAGCACACCCGATTTAAAGTCCAAAATTATTGGCAGATAGAAGCCCGTCCGGAAGTGGGACGAAACGTTTTCCGTATGCTGTCGGACGTAAAATATGAAGAGAAAGCCGAAGGACAAAAAGCCTTGGAGGTGGTCCGCCGCAACAAAATGGAAATTCTCAAAACGGAAATCAAAAGCGTTGTTGAAGAACCGCCACTGCTCTACGATTTGACCGGACTGCAGAAAGACGCGAACAAGCGCTTCAACCTCTCGGCGGACGAGACCCTCTCCGTTGCCCAGGCATTGTATGAGAAAAAACTTATCACCTACCCCCGTACGGGAAGCCGCTACATCAGCTGCGATGTCTGGGAGGAGATACCCACGTTACTGGAAGTGCTTTCGGTGTATGAACCGTTGAAAGAGCAGATAAAGATTTTGCGAAAAAGCAAACTCAACGCCAAGTGCGTAAACGACCTGAAAGTAACTGACCACCACGCCTTGTTAGTAACAGACAATACACCGTCTAACCTCACCGCCCGGGAAGAGACCGTTTATAAACTCGTCGCCGGTCGTATGTTGGAAAGCCTTTCCGAGCCATGTCAAAAAGAAGTAACCCATGTTCAAGCTCAATGCCGCGAAATTCCGTTCTCGGCGCGAGGCGCTGACGTTATCGCACCTGGATGGCGTTCTATCAACGGTTTTTACGACAACGAAACGTCCGAGGAATCTGAAGTCTCTCTGCCGTATGTGGAAGCTGGCGATAAGCTCTCCGTGCAATCGGCAGTCCTATTAGAAAAACAGACCAAACCCAAGCCGCTGCTTACGGAAGCCACGCTGTTGTCCGCCATGGAACATGCCGGAAAAGATGTAGAAAACGAAGATGAGCGCAAAGCGATGAAAGAAGCGGGCATCGGAACGCCTGCCACCCGCGCGTCCATTATTGAAACACTTTTTTCAAGGGACTACATCGAACGGCAGAAAAAATCGCTTATACCCACTGCCAAGGGATTGAAAGTATATGAAGCGGTAAAAGAGAAACGCATTGCCGATGCCGCCATGACTGGCTCGTGGGAAAATGCCTTGTTGAAAATCGAAAATGGAGAAATAGCCGCCGATACCTTCGATAAGACGATTGCCATTTACGCGCGGCAGATAACCGAAGAGCTGCTGGCAATGGATTTTCCGAAAGATGAAAAAGAGTGGTTGGTCTGTCCGAAATGTCAAAAAAAGAGTGTCAAGCTATTTGAAAAAGTTGCTAAATGTAGTGATGAAACTTGCGGTTGGCTCTTGTTTAGAACTATTTGCGGTAAAGCACTTTTGGAAAAAGATATAAAGGCTATTCTGACGAATAAAAAATCTCCTTTATTGAAAGGGCTAAAAAGCAAAGCAGGAAAAACGTTTGACACTTATATCGTGTTGAAAGAAGACAGAAGCACAGAGTTCGAGTTTCCTCCCCGGACGAAAATGAAAAAATAAGAAAAAACGGTATTATTTTACTCAATAATTTGGTCAGGTAAAAACAAAATTGTACATTTGCACTATGTAGAACCTGCCAAGCCTCTTAACAATGCTCAAATCGGCAGGTCGTTTTTTTATATACCTACCTTCATTCGTATGAAGAAGACTTTCCACAAGAAATTCCTCTCAGTTTCTGAACAGTTAACTCTCTTAAAAGAGCGCGGTTTACAAATTGAAAATGACGAGCGTGCCAAGGATTATTTGAAGCATATCGGATACTTTAGGCTAAGCGCCTATTTCTATCCACTACTTCAAACTCCTAAAGATCAACATTTATACAAAGCTGGATCGACATTTAATCAAGTGTTGGATATGTATCGTTTCGATAGGAAGTTACGCTTGTTGCTTTTTAATGAAATTGAGAAAATTGAAGTTGCCATACGCACAGAAATTGTCAATGCAGGATGTCGCTTTTTGAACGATATTTTTTGGCTCACAAATTCGATATATTTTAGAGATAGAAATCGATACATCCAAAGTCTATCATTAATAGACGCTGAACTTTCAAAATCCAAAGAAGATTTCATTCTCCATTTCAAACAGAATTACAGTAATCAGTATCCGCC
>CAKTUP010000110.1 GCA_934621705.1 uncultured Petrimonas sp. | reverse complement strand
TGTTTTTCGAAAACGCCAATGGGCAAGATTATTGTCTTGGAACTTTTTTCTACCGCCGTTATAAATTCGGGAGCCGAAAGTTCTTCCATTTTAAAAGACAGGTTCTGTGCTTGTGCGTTGATTACAATAAACAACGCTACTAATGACAATAGGTATCTCATAAGGAATATAATTAAAAGATTTTTAACTTAACAACTTCTTCACCATTTCCGAAATGGCGCGCCCTTCGGCTTTTCCGCCAAGTTGTTTGGTGGCTGTGCCCATTACTTTGCCCATATCTTTCATCGATTCGGCGCCGGTTTCGGAGATAATCGATTTAATGACCGATTCCAATTCTTCGGCAGAAAGTTGCGCCGGAAGAAACTCCTGGATAACACGCAATTGTGCAATTTCGTCTTCAGCCAGATCAGCACGGCCTTGCGTGGTGTATATTTCGGCGCTGTCTTTGCGTTGTTTCACCATTTTTTGAAGGATCGACGTTGCCGTTTCGTCCGAAAGTTCATCGGATGCGCCTTTGGCGGTTTTGGCTTCCAGAAACTCTTTTTTCACTCCGCGCAACGCTTCCAAACGTACTTTGTCTTTGGCAAGCATCGCTTTTTTAATTTCATCGCTGATTGTATCGAATAAATTCATAACGTTTAGGGTTTGATGAGACGCGACAGACCACGTCTTTACCATGTTTAATATTTGAGGTTTAATGTTTATTACTGCGATTCGGAAATCACAGCACCCTAATCAAACAACGAAGTTGCCGAACGGCTTTCCGTTTTAAATGCGCGCGGATTGAAATCGCGGTCGCGTTTAAATACCGGCGTTTTTTCCAATGCTTCCAGCACTTTGTCGTCGTCGAATTCATCCATGGTAAGGATAAAGGGCTCGAAGTTGTAATTGTTGGTAGAAAGCATTTTCAGTCCCGATGCTCCGTAGTACTTGTCGATAAGCCTCTGCTCCTCTTCCTCTTCCTGACGTCTTTGGTCTTCTTTGATTTTTCGTTCCAGCTCTTCGGCTTTGGTTTGAGCGCTGTGTTGTTCCTGAATACCGGGCACATTATTAATGGTGAATCCGGTTGCCAGCAACGTTATTTTCACTTCCTCGCCCAGATTTTCTTCTACGGCCGCGCCCCAGATAACTTCTATTTCGCGGCTGAACTTGGCCATAAAATCGTGCAACGCGTTCATCTCCTCCATCATCAGCGGATTTTCTTCCCCGAAAGAGATATTGATGAGTATTTTCTTCGCGCTGAAAACATCATTATTGTTGAGCAGCGGCGAGTTGATGGCGTCTTCAATTGCATCGTTCACCCGATTCTTTCCGGAGCCCACACCGCGACTCATAATGGCCACGCCACCGTCTTTCAGTGTAGTGTTCACATCGGCAAAGTCGAGGTTCACGTGTCCGTGAATGGTGATGATTTCGGCGATGCTCTTGGCAGCGACCGCCAGTGTATCATCGGCACGGGCAAAGGCGTTGAGCATGGTGAGGTCGTGATAGATATCGCGTAAGCGTTCGTTGTTGATAACCAGCAATGCATCCACGTTTCGAGCGATCTCTTCAACGCCTTTCAACGCCTGCACTATCTTGCGTGCGCCCTCGAAAACGAAAGGAATAGTAACTATACCCACGGTGAGAATGCCCATATCCTTGGCCACGCGCGCCACAACGGGAGCCGCTCCGGTTCCGGTTCCGCCGCCCATTCCGGCGGTGATAAACGCCATGCGTGTGCCATCGCTTAGCAAATCCTGAATTAAATCGATGCTTTCTTCCGCTGCCCGCTGAGCCACTTCGGGCTTGTTTCCCGCGCCCAGACCATCGGTGGTGTGTTCTCCCAATTGCACTTTTACGGGCACTGGCGAACTGACCAACGCTTGATAATCGGTGTTGCAAAGCGCAAAGGAAACATCGTGAATTCCTTCTTTAAACATGTGGTTTACGGCATTTCCTCCGCCGCCGCCCACGCCTATCACTTTAATGATGGCTTTGGTTCGGCTGTTGATTTGAAAATCTAATATATCGTCCATAGATTGGGGATTGTTTTTGAATTAAGCTGTTGGCCGTTAGCTATTGGCTGTTGGCTTTGCGTTGAACTGATTCACCAGTCAACCAATAACATAGGTTTTATTTTATTATTTTTATTCTCCGGCTTTTAATTTGCTCCACTACATGGCCAATAGCCAATAGCTAAAAGCCAACAGCCGATGTGTTATTGTTCATCGTCATCCACTTCATCGAACATGGTGGAGAAAATATCTTTCATTTTGCCACCGATATTGATGGATTTTTTACTCTCCGGTTTTGGTTTCCTGGGGGCTTTAGGCGCTTTTGGTTCCTGTTCTTTTTGAGGTTTATCTCCGCCGCCGAAAAAGTTGCCCCAGCCGCGGCCTCCTTTCTTCTCCTCCGTTACGTTGTCATCGGAATATTCCTCCAACACTACTTTTTCGCAGTTGGTGTTTCCGAGCAAAAGCATTCCCAACGCCGAAGTGAACGCAGGGTCATTGGCAAGTTCGGGATTGTTGTTTACCTGATTTTTTCTTGCCGATACTTTGCGAACGGGCAAATCGAGTTTCTGATTCAGGTAAATATCGAGATTCTTCAGTTGTGATGCTCCGCCCGTAATGATTAATCCGGCGCCCAACTGCTCCTGATAACCGGAAAGATGGATCTGTTCCTTAACGTTGGCGGTAATTTCGTCCAGCCGCATAACAATTACTTTATTCAACTCAACCAGATCGATATCGGGTTTGGATGAAAACGGCGAAGAAAAAAGCGAACCTTCGTTGCTTTCTTTGGCTTTCCCGAATTTTATCTTGTACTGTTCGGCGTCACTTTCTATGAAGTTCAACTCGGCAATGTCTTTGGTTATGTTGCGTCCGCCGAAGGGAATGGTTACCAACCGCCTCAATACGCCGCCTTTGTAAATGGACAGATCGGTGGTGCCGGCGCCAAAATCGATAAAAGCACAACCCAATTCTTTTTCCTCGTTGGTTAAAGCGATTGCAGCCGCAGCCAATGGGCCTACAATAAAATCGGCAATTTGCAAAGAAGCTTTTTCCACAACGGTTTTCTCTATATTGGTAGATAAATTGGGACGCCCCACCACGATCTGATACTCGGCTTCGATGGTGGAGCAGGTAACTCCCACCGGATTTTTCTCCGCTTTATCGTCTAAGAAATATTCCACATCGGCAACGGCATATTTCCGGTTCATATCGGGCTTGTATTTCTCGATTGAACTGCGAAGCTGCTCCACAACCGTTTCAGACACAATTCCCGATGAGGAAAGTTGTTTCATTTCCCTCACAACTTCCGTGTGAATGGACTGTCCGCCAATCGACACATAAACTTTGCCGATCCTCACACTTAACTTGTTTTCGAGCATATTGATGAGCCTTTTTACGATGGCTCCGGCTTTATCGATGTTGTAAATTGTTCCGCGCCGGATGCAGTTGTCCGACGGGATGCTCTCGGAAGCCAAAACCGATATGACGTTGTTTTCGTTTTTACGCCCGATAACGCCGGTTATCTTGGAAGTTCCCAAATCGATGGCAGCTATAAATCCTGAAGTCATATATATATTTACGTTTAATGTTCAATGTTTAAAGTTCAATGTTCGTGCCCCGCACCTCGCACCTCGTTTACCGCTTCGTGCAAACCACCTGGTTATCGTATTTCAAATTTATTTCCGAATAGCGGTTCCAGCCCACCACATTCAACCCTTTTTCTATAAAAAGAGCGAATTTAGTGAATTTTTCGGAATAGTTTTCCAGTTTACCGAACGCGATTTTGAAATCTCCCGCACGCGGAATCAAATCCACATCTTTGTTGGGTTTCACCACAATTTGATCTACCCAGGCGTTCCATTCGGGATTGTCGTTCAAAAACGTTACAAAATCATAGAGTTCGTTTTTAGCGAAATCCTCGTCGATGGCGCCGGTGGCGATGGGCACGTAAACCGTGAAGTTTGCCGAAACGGGCATCCGCTCGCGATTATTATCGATATAAAAACTTCCTTTTGTATCGGAAATTACCCGCAAAATCGGTTCGCGCTGATAAATGTTAGCCACTACCCGTCCACCTTGCGCGGTGTAAACATTTGCCGATTTCACCAATTTATTGGTCAGGATCGTATCGAGAATTTCCAACGTATTTACCTCGCTCATTGTTTTGCCAACGGGATATATTTTCTTTCTCTTCAACAAATCTTCGATGTCTTTTTTATGCACGAACTGAATGCGCGAACTGTCTTTCACAATCACTTCAAAAGCAGTGCACTCTTCGTTTCTCGATGATTTACCGAAGTAAATGGCCGAAAAAACCAAGTAGCCGATTATAGCGAGCGAAACGAGTATGATGAGGAATTTCTTCATGTAATTCTATACAAAAGTTGCTCTAAAGCTTTTGATTTACTTTTTGATTCGCTTTTCGTTTGAAATAACTCAGTCGGACATTACGCCTTTTTCGTTTCTTTAAAAAATCGCTAAATTCTTTATCTTCTTTTTCACTTAAAGGTTTGTTGTCAAAAACGAAGTCTTTATCATCTATTTTTCTATAATCTATCATAAGTTAAAGTTTTTTGAAATATTTTTCCACCAACATCAAAGATTCTTTTGTGTCAATAAACATTCGGTTTCCGGCAAAAAGTTTTGCACCCAACGTTTGTTTATAATGCTCTATAAGTTGTGTTTTTGCCACAAATGATACCACGCCGTCGTATTTCTTTTCGAATGAAGTTTTACAAGCAAACGCCACGAGATTACCGGCAACACCTTTATAAAGTTTCTTTTTGCCCTTATTAAACGAAGCATTTTCTATAAGATTCATAAAAACATGGTCTCCTTTATCTGTCAAAGAAATTAATCCGTGAATAATGGAAGAATTATGCTCTGTTGTTAATTTATATATTTCATTCGATTTATCTTTCAGTTCAGCCAGCCAATGAAAAACCCATTCCGAAACTTTTATTTGTTCTTTATCTGTAATTCTTAACCGTGTGATTTCTGTTTCAAAGACTTCGCCGGAAATAACATTCTCTATTGAATTTGTAAGAAAATCAATCTCAAAATCAAGCGGAATATTTTGCCGTTTAGTCATATACAAATTTACGCAAATTTATCTAATGCACAAACGAAGAGAAATCAATCGTTTCTTTTTTCTAACATTTCTTTTATTTCGGGCAACAACCGTTCAATATCGCCTGCTCCCAAGGTAACCAAAACTTCCAACTCTTTGTTCTTTAAAAAAGGGAGCAATTCCGATTTTTTGAGCAACACTTTTTCTTTCGACGTAATTTTATCGAAGATAATTTCAGAAGTAACACCGGGAATGGGTTCTTCGCGCGCGGGATAGATGTCGAGCAATACAACGTCGTCGAGCAGCGAGAGGCTTTGCGCGAACTCGTCCACGAAATCGCGTGTGCGCGTGTAGAGATGCGGCTGGAAAACGCCGGTAACTTTCTTATCCGGATATAATTGCCTTATGGATTGGATGGATGCTGTCAGCTCATTGGGATGATGCGCGTAATCGTCGATAAAAACGAGGTTGGGGGTTTTCAGCAGAAAATCGAACCGACGTTTGGCGCCGCCGAAAGTGCGCATCGCCGCGCGAATTTCGTCGGGCGTAACGCCGCACAATTGCGCGGAAGCGATGGCGGCAACGGCGTTTTCAATGTTCACTTTCACAGGAACGCCGAGGGAAATATCCGTGATTTTTCCGGATGGCGACACATAATCAAACACAATTTCGCCGCCGCCGATGCGGATGTTTTCGGCGTGATAATCGCCTTCGGTTTCGGAGTAGGTGAAGATTTTCACGCCGCTGTTTACGCGAGGCGTAACGGGCGCGTCCTTTTTCAGAATGAGATAACCATCGGGGCGAATGAGCGAAGTGAAATGCTCGAAACTTTCGCGATAGGCTTCGGGTGTGCCGTAGATATCGAGGTGATCGGGGTCGGCGGAGGTGATGACGGCAATCCACGGGCGCAGCCAATGGAACGAACGGTCGTACTCGTCGGCTTCGGCAACGGTGATGTTACTTTTGTGGGACAGCAGCAGGTTGGTGCCGTAGTTTTTGAGTATCCCGCCCAAAAACGCGTTACAATCCACCGTCGATTGCCGCAGCAAGTGTGCAATCATGCTCGATACGGTGGTTTTTCCGTGCGTTCCGGCAATACAAACGGCGTCGCTTGTTTTGGTTATCTCGCCCAACACCTGCGCGCGTTTCATCAGGGTGAAACCGTTTTGCCGAAAGTATTGCAACTCGCTGTGCGAGGCGGGAATGGCGGGGGTGTAAACGACCAGCGTACTGTCTTTATCCAGAAATTCGTCAGGAATAAATTGTAGGTTGTCTTCGTAATGTATGTGTGCGCCTTCGGCAACTAATGCCCGGGTGAGCGGGGTTTCCACACGGTCGTATCCGGCAACTCGCTTGCCTTGCGACATAAAATACCGGGCAAGGTTGCTCATTCCAATTCCTCCTATACCCACAAAATATATTAATTCATAATTCATTGTTTTCAGTTTTCAGTTTTCAGTTTTCAGTTTTCAGTTTGTGAGCTGTGAACTTATAACTGCAAACTATTTAAGTTTATTGATGAGAGAAACAAGCATTTTTCTCACTTCTTCTATTGTTTTCTGTATCCTTTTATAATCATCAATATTTATATATCCTAAATCGAGCGCTAAAATAAAACAATAATCCACTTCATTTGCCGAACCTGTTGCCATTACCAGAAAATG
>CAKTUP010000109.1 GCA_934621705.1 uncultured Petrimonas sp. | reverse complement strand
TTGCCAAAGTAATCCCGAGCCTGAAAAATCAGAGTGTCTTCATCTATAGGACGGTAATTTTTGTAACGAGCCTCTACGCGGGCCACCAAATAATACATATAATTTTCATGGCTAAGATTTTCTTTAGGCAGAATAATGGAATCTATCAAGCTCATTGCACTATCCGGATGGGTTTCTATTATGCTCTTTGCTTGTTGCAAGAGATTGTCTGATTTTTTCTGTGAATTAGAACAAGAGTCTAGAGATCCAATCAGTATGAGAATTAGAACAATTTGAGATATTTTGCATTTTAAGTGTTTCACGATTTTTGCCATGCTTTATAGATTTTGTGCAAGTTACTAAAAAGTTCTGAATGATAGACTTCGTCATTATGTTTTTTTAAAATAACTCAACCAGTTAAATCAGGTTTATTCATAATAATAACAGAATATTTATTAATGCACCATTTTTTAATAATATATACGCCAATAAGCAAACATTTGAAAAACAGACACACTATGAAACGATCGATTATCATTTTCACGCTGCTGCGGTTTTATTTTACAATCACACTTACCGCACAATAAATCATAACAAGTTTTGATGGTCAAATTTTCTCCGTAGGCGACAACGTTCAGTTAGGTTACACAAATTACAATGCGGATGAATACCGGACAATAAAAATTCAACCCAAACAAGGCAGCTATTTTCCGCAAGTAAAAACCGGACATCTGCCCCTTAGTTTTGTAACTATTGAAAAGATCATGACTGAATCCGACAATAAAATATTTTACGATTCCGAGCCAATAATCGTAGTCAAGATTGATGTTTTGCCAGACAAAATCTTTTTTATTCACTTAAATGACGCCATTACCCGTGGTAAAATCATTTCGAAGATATCAAACAATCCACTTTACAAAACAGCAGAACTGCTTACAAGGGATATAATGATTACTTGCTGCTTGAGAGTAAATAAATTTCCGATAACTGATGATGTTTTTTATTATATATCAAAGCTATTGATGCCGATTTGGGAAAGGAACGCGATGATAACAAATTTACATTTATCAAGATTAAAGACGAATACAAAGCACGTTTGGAAGAAGAAATGAATGAGTTTTATTTTTCGAACCTATTCTATCAATGTACCCGATTCTCGTGGAGAGTATGATTTTGATAAAAAGGATATCCGCTTGGAAATAATATTGGCAATCCAAACCATCCCAGCTATTTTATCAAACACAACGGATTTCATTTTTATATTGATGCGAACGACAAGTATTTCCTGTTGCCACTGGTCCCCAGAGGCTGCCAAAAATTTTGAAATAAGAAAGAAAGGATATAAAAAGATGGTTATGCTGACACTTTGCTATACTTTACTTATTTTTTGAAATTGAAAGACGAGCGGATAGAGCTGCCCGAAAGAGCCATACCCTGATTGGAGCAACCATTGTTGAAATCGATGTTTTTGACCATCCCTCTTTTCAGTACAACTATGTAGGTACGGTGAAATAAACTGCGGTGGATGATGTTATTTTTCTTTATCATTAATCAAATGCTTCAAATTATCGTCATTCTCTATGCGGTGTTTCTCTGATTTTACGATATTCTCCACATCCCCCTTTATCTGTTTGTAATTTCGTTCGATATCCGCCTGCATCGTATCGTTGCCGTTTTCATCGGTAAAAGAAACTATTTCGGGGATGCTCTGATACGCTTTCGTTTCGGCTGCCACACGGGCATTGTCCACCACAATCTCACAATGGAAAATCTTTTGCTCGATGCGTTCGTCGAAGTTATCGGACACCGCACCCACAAACATTCCCTGCGTTAAATTTGAAATCTTACTTGCCGGAATAAGGCTGTCCATCTGCGTGGAAATGGAAGTCGATTTATCCTGTCGGTTGATGGTCATTGATTGCCGTTTCTGCAACACTTTTCCGAAACGCTCCGAGAGAGTTTTGGCTGTTTCGCCAACAACCTGACCACTGAAAATATTACCCACCGTATTTTGAATAACTTTACTTTCTTTGTCGCCGTAATCGCGTGTGAGCTGACTGTAATCCTGAAACCCCAAACAAACAGCCACTTTATTGCTTCGGGCGGTGGCAATCAAATTATCCAATCCACGGAAATAAATCGTCGGCAACTCGTCAATAATAACCGAACTTTTGAGTTGTCCTTTTTTGTTGATTAGCTTCACTATACGGCTGTTATACAAGCCCAATGCTGCCGAGTAAATATTTTGTCGGTCGGGATTATTGCCCACGCAAAGGATTTTCGGTTCGTTCGGGTTGTTGATGTCCAAACTGAAATCATCGCCCGTCATTACCCAATATAGTGCGGGCGAAATCATTCTTGACAGCGGAATTTTCGCCGATGCAATCTGCCCCTGCAATTGATCTTGTGCACCGCCTTCCCACGCATCCATAAAGGGCGAAAGGTAGTTTTCCAATTCGGGATAGCTTGTTAGTATTGTAAATGTATCGGCATATTTCTTATTCAAAAACTCGATGGCGTGCGGGAAGGTACAGTATTTACCGTTTTCATAAATCTTCAAATACCAAATAATGGCAGCCAACAAAATAATCGGACTTTCCACAAAAAAATCCCCCTGTTTCTGAATCCACGTTTTATTGAGGTTTAGCATTATTGTGTAAGCGCTTTCATAAGCATCCGAGATATCGGTCATAAATGCCGGATTGATGGGGTTGCAACGGTGGCTTTTTCGCGGATTATCGAAGTTAATCACGTAAAACTTCGGCGATATTTTGTATTTGTCGGTGTGTTTCAGCAAATGATTGTAGGCAATGGTGGAAAGGTCGTCGAACTTAAAATCGTAGATATACATCGCGAAGCCTTTTTCAATCTGTTGCTTGATATAGTTATTGACCACGGCGTAGGATTTTCCCGAACCGGGTGTTCCCAAAACTATCGAGCCGCGAAATGGATTTACCACATTTACCCACCCGGCATTCCACTTCTTCTTATAGTAAAACCGTGTAGGCAAATTGACGGAATACTCGTTTTCCATCAGTCGTGTTTCCTGCATAAAACTTTCGTTCTCGTAATTAAAAACGTCTTCCATCAGGTTGTTTTTGAGCAGTCGGCTAATCCAAAGTCCTGCCATCAACAAACAGACATAGCCGGCCGAGACCGTAAAAATATACCACACGGCAACCCCTGTCTTGGCAATGGGCAACCCCAAAATCCAAAAGTTGAGAAAAAAAAGTGCGATACCTAAACCCAGCACCATCCAAATTTTCGTCCACGTGATCTTTTCGTTCTTTACGCCTTTTGTCCCAAGACAGGACAGCGCCAACAGGATTACCGTAAACAGCTTCGTCCAAATCGGATGACTGAATAAGCCGGTTGTACGGTGGAAGTTCCACAGTATTTTATCCGCAATGCGTACAGTAAAGTACCATTCCCTGAACGCTTCGTAACAGAACCAATAGCAATGTATGGCTACAAACAGGATGGAAACGGCCCGCATAAATTCCATTGTCTTGGCAAGTCCCCTTAAATCGTCTTCGTTTTGCATAAGCCCCCCTTAATCCCCCCAAAAGGGGGAGATTAGTTAGTAAAATTGATTATAGTTTTCTTCTTTTGGGTTTTCCCGAATGCAATCGCCGCATCTTGCGGACAAAAGCCATTTCTTTATAGTCAATGCCGTGAACAGTTAAGTCCAACAGTTCTTGCGGGACATCTTCAAAAATATCGTTCATTAATTCAGCGACAATGTATTGCTCTTCTTCCGTTAATTCGGGAGTGAGTGATTTTACGGTTGGCGTTTCCGGCACAAACGGATTGATGCCCGAACCGTTGAAATACTCTTGGAACACGTTTGCCGAAAATAATTTTCCCAACCGTGAGCCGTTATACACCGCATTTTCATTGTGGTCGATAAACGTAATGCCGTAAATTCGTCCTTGCTCGTTTTCTCGGAAAACGACATCGATGCCTTTGCTTTTCAACTCCGTAATAAATGTGTCTCTGTCCGGATTTTTCAACATAGTTTCCGTAATGGAGTGGCGCACGTTTTCTTTGATGGTTTTCAGCGTTTCCTTGTCCCGTTCAAACTTTTTGGGTAGCTCCGCGAATCCCACACCTTTTCCGATACGCGAAGATTTTACCGGAACGGAAACCCGGTTGCCGTTTTTATCGGAAATAAAATAGAGTAATCCCACATACGGTTTTCCCCGATGTTCGCCACGCACTTCTTCCGATGTAACATTATACAAAGACAGCAATGCATTCATTTCTCCCGACGATTGGAACCGGTAGTTCTTTACCAACGGACGGACGATTGCGGCAATCTGCTTCTTGACGTTGCCTTTCGATACGTCGGCTTTCCGCACTTCGTCAAACATTGTCCGTTCTTGGTTGTTGGCAGGCTTCAATCCGTATTTTTGTTCCAGTTCGTTGGTTATCTCTTTGCTGCGGCGATGTTCGAATGAATCGTTGATTTTCCTGCCCGCGGCATCCACCCGCAACGATACGATGTGAATGTGGTCGCGCGCCAAATCTTCGTGCTTAAAAATAATGTATGGCTGCTCACCATAACCAAGCTTTTCCATATACTCGCGTCCGATGTCTTCCAATTGTTCATCCGTCAGTTTATCGTCGGGATGGGGATTGAGCGAGATGTGGATAATCGGACTCTTACACCGGCAACGGTTAGGTAACGCATCTTCAAAATCGCGCAAGCATACACCGAAAGACAACTCTTCGGAAACAAGAACGCTCAAGCGGCTTGTTCCCAATATCCGGGCTTCTTTCTCGCGTATTTTCTCGAAATTATACGCCAGCGAGCCATACAAATTATTGCTTACACCAATTTTAGCGACCATATTTTTCCTTAAATTCTGTAGCTATTGCTAAAACCTTTTCGTGAATCTGGGCGAGTTTCATTGTCTCTTTGTGTAGCTTTTGGATAAACGCGTACGCTTTTTTCTCGGTGAAATTGGATTTCAACGCTTTCACAAGCTGGTTATAATTAACTCCCACGCCCCGAAATTGCGCGTGAAACGAAAAAAGCAGATTGTAAACATCCACCGCTCCCTTGTCCACTTTTATAACCTTAAATTCTTCGCCAAAAATCCTTGCGGCGATAAATCGCGCATACGTTTTCATTCCCGATCGCTCGTACAGGGTGAGGAAACGGGCGTTTTCCTCCGCCGTCAGGTTCACGGTGTAGCGGAAATCGGTCGCTTTGGATTGAGATTGTTTCTTGTTCATTTTTTGTTGGATTTTAATGGTTCGTGCGACTTTGGAGCACAACCGCTCTCCGCTCAGGAGCAAGGGTTCCCGCCTTTGCGGGAATAAAGTTTTCTGCGGCAATCGGGTAACCGTGCAGCAGAAAACACACCTTGCCGTTATCCGCTTGATAACGGATTGCGGGCTGCGGTTCTTTAACCTTCAGTTCGCTTGACAAAGGTAAACGCTATTTTTAAACATTTGAATACCTGCCAGTTTGATGTTTCCTGCATATTCTTGTCGTGTGTTGCACCATTGCATTATGGTTGGATATTATGATGGTAATTGTGTGTTATTTTGCGATGGTACGATAAAACAATAGTAACAGATTGACCTATTTCTATCATAAGATAGTATGATGATATGATGGTGCGATGGTACGATGGTACGATGGTACGATGTTACGATGGTGCGATGAATCGCTTTAAACAGAATACCATATTGCGCCGGTATCATCTTGTTATCAAAACATAAAAATATAAGTTTCACTTTAAAAAATCAAACCGTATGACAAACAAACCGAAATTCATTTCCATTTCTTCCCAAAAGGGCGGAATCGGAAAAAGTACGCTCACATCCGTCGTTTGCAGCTTTCTGCATTACAAATACGGATACAATGTGGCCGTAATTGACTGCGACGAATATCAGGGCAGCATCTACAAAATGCGTGAACGCGATCGCGAAATCAATACGTCGACGCCCGAAAAAATCAAAGCGCTGAAAGACTATTTCACGAAACTCGGTAAACGGGCGTACCCGGTTGAGCGGAGTAACCTCGCCAATGCCGTATCCGAAGCCGAAAAGATTATCCGTAAAGGAGAGTTGAAATACGATTTTATTTTTTTCGATTTTCCCGGGTCTGTAGGCCCCAACAATATGCTCCCGACCATTACCGCGCTCGACCACCTGTTTTGTTCCATAACTGCTGATATCTTCACGTTGGAAAGTACGCTGTCGTTTTCCCGCCTGCTTATCGACCACGTAATCCGCACGGGTGACCAACAGTTGAAAACCATTCACTTGTTCTGGAACTTGGTGGACAATCGCGAAAGCACTTACCTGTACGACGTTTACGACGAGTATTTGGCCAAAGAAGGCATTCCGCTGATGAAAGTTTTTCTTCCCAAACAGGTGCGATTTACCCGTGAACAGTCGTTCAACAACAGTGCGCTCTTCCGCTCCTCTTTTTTCATCCCGGATAAAAACTACATTGCCGGAAGCAATATTGAGCCGTTTATCGCCGAAATGCTACAAATCATCCAAAAATAAACCGCTATGGCAAAAAGAAAAATTGACGAAAATTATATGAAAACACTCCTTGTGGAAGGGATGCCTTACAAACCCACACAAGAAAGCAGCGTTAGTGAAGAACAGCGGATGTCGGTATTGGACGAAATCGAAGGCGCCTCGTCTTCCGTTTCCGAATTGCCTGCACCTGCGATTGAAACTCCCAAGCCTATTGCTAAGCCTAAACATAACGCACACAAGCCAAAAGAAGATACTTTCGATGAGCACAGTGT
>CAKTUP010000108.1 GCA_934621705.1 uncultured Petrimonas sp. | reverse complement strand
AAAACGAAACTCCTAATATCGACTGATAATTAGGAGTTTACTTTGTTTTGCATTGTTCAATTGTGACCCCGGAGGGACTCGAACCCTCGACCCAATGATTAAGAGTCATTTGCTCTACCAACTGAGCTACGGAGTCTTTTTCGGAGTGCAAATTTACGGAATATTTTTTTACGCGAAAGCAAAATGCGCAATTTAGTTTATCAACTATAAACAAATAAGGAGCAAAGTTTTTTCGCTTTGCTCCTTATTTAAATCCGTAAGCTAAATAATTACAGGTTCGACAATGTGGCACCCGGTTTAAATTTAGCAGCTTTTTTAGCCGGGATGTTGATTGCTTTTTTCGTACGCGGATTGATACCTTTTCTGGCACTTCTTTGCGTTAACGAGAAAGTTCCAAATCCTACCAATACAACTTTACCGCCTTTTTTCACTTCACCTGAAATTGCATCAAGGGTGGCGTCCAATGCTTTTTTTGCATCAACTTTGCTGAGGCCCGATTTTTCAGCAATAGCACTAACTAGTTCTGATTTATTCATAAGAAAACGTTAATAAAAAAATTAAACAAACATTAATGTTAAGGTTTTCACCCATTTTAGCGCCAAATATAATGGTTTATTTAAAAACAATCAAGAAAAAAGATAAAAAGTATTTGATTTTATTTAAAAAAAGGGAATAATACCCCAAAATATCCGCATAATACGAAAATATACGTATTTTTGCCGTTCATTTCTGTAAAACAACTATGAACAATTTTCGATCGGGATTTGGCGGATCCATTCCGCCCGTGACATTAAATATAATCATAATAAATGTTATTTTATGGTTGGCTCAAATTGTTTTTTTAAGACAAGGAGTTAGCCTTACGGAAACACTCGGACTGCATTACGTGGAATCGCCCGGATTTCGGATTTATCAGCTCGTAACTTATATGTTCCTGCACGATACCGGCTCGTTCACCCACGTTTTTTTCAATATGTTCGCCGTTTTTATGTTTGGGAGAACGCTGGAGCACGTGTGGGGCCCCCGGCGGTTTCTCACTTATTATATGGTAACCGGCATTGGCGCCGGATTAGTGCAGATTTTGGTTGCATTCTTTCGCATCCAGTCATTCAAAAGCGGTATGTCTGTTGAAGCCATTGAAGAAGTGTACACCCAAGGCTACAACCTTCTTCAGCAGAATATGAATTATATAAACGTCGCGCAGGGAGGATTGAACATTGCACTCAACTCCGTTACGGTTGGTGCATCGGGAGCCGTTTTTGGAATTTTGCTGGCGTTTGGAATGCTGTTTCCCAATGCCGAACTTTTCATTATTCCGTTTCCGTTTCCCATCAAGGCAAAATGGTTTGTTATAGGATACGGCGTGTTTGAGCTTATTTTCGGCATCAGTAATTTCTCGTGGGATAACGTGGCGCATTTCGCTCACCTGGGCGGCATGCTGTTCGGTATCTTTATGATTTTGTATTGGAGGAAAAAAAATAAAGCGCATGGCAACTATTATTGACCGCTTAAAATACAGATACAAAAACGGCGATGTGTTGGTGAAATTTCTCTTCATCAACATTGTTGTATTTCTCATAATCAAGGTTATAAAGGTTTTTTTCACCTTATTCAATGTTTATGCTTTCGATTTGATCACGTTTTTGGGTGTCCCTTCCGCGTTATCGCCGTTGCTGCATCGTTTTTGGACGCCGTTTACGTATATGTTTGTACACGAACAGTTTTGGCATTTGCTTTTCAATATGCTGTGGCTCTATTGGTTCGGGAGGATTTTCCTGCAATATTTCAGCGGACGCACATTGGGAAGCCTGTACGTTTTAGGTGGATTGGGCGGCGCATTTTTGTACGTGCTGGCTTTTAACACCGTGCCTTATTTTATTGATTTAGGTCCAAACTGGATGATTGGAGCATCGGCTGCCGTAATGGCTATTGTGATGGGCGCAGCCTTTTATCGGCCGAACGTCCATCTCAACCTGTTCCTTTTGGGGCAGGTGCGGATTGTTTATATTGCCGTAGCGGTTTTTCTGCTCGATTTTCTTTCGCTCGGAAGCGGAACAAACGAAGGCGGACACGTGGCGCACATCGGCGGCGCCATAATCGGCTATATTTTTGCCACACAATACAAAAAAGGCCGCGATATAACCGGGTGGGTAAGCAAGATGCTGGACGGACTGGCAAACCTGACAAAGCCGAGAAGAAAAAAAACCAGATTGAAAGTACAATATCGCTGTGCGGAAACCGATATGGAGTACAACGAACGCAAACACAGCGAACAGGCAGAAATTGATGCTATTTTAGACAAGTTGAAACAATCGGGATACAGTAACCTGTCGCCGGAAGAGAAAAAAAGGTTGTTTGATGCCAGCAAAAAATAAAATAACCGTATTTCGGGGAATAGTCAGAAACATAATATTCGCAACGAATATTATCGCTATTTTGTTGCTTTTCAGTTCGTTTTTGTCGTGGCGAGTTTCGCCGCTAAAAACCAATCTGTTTTCGTACATCGGCATTGCGTTTGGATTCATTTTCTTTCTCAATGTGATGTATCTTTTCTTGTGGATTTCGTTCAAAAAATGGAAACTGGCTCTTGTTTCGCTGGTGTCTTTAATTTTGTGCCACAACCCGATCACCACCTTTTTCCCGATGAATCTTTTTCCGGAGAAAGTTCCCGAAAACAGCCTGAAAATTCTCACGTACAACGTGGAAGGCTTTATCAACGAAAACAAAAAGGACGACAAAGAACATCCCATTCTCGATTATATTGTTGAAACCGATGCCGATATCGTTTGCCTGCAGGAATATTTGGTCAGCAAAACCGGACAATCGATAAAATCGCAGCGCGATGTAAACCGCATTCTCAACAAATATCCCTATCAATCAACCACGGCATTGGAAGCGTCTGGCAAATATCATATTTTCGGGTTGGCTTGTTTTTCCAAGTATCCCATCGAAAAAACGCACGAAATTATTTTCAATTCGTCGTTTAACGGCGCCGCGGTTTACACCGTGGATGTAAACGGGAAAAAAATTGCCGTCACCAATGTACACCTGGAATCCAACAACATAAGCGCCGAAGATAAAAAACTGTACGGCGATTTCATCCAAAACAGCGATGCGGTGAATCTGGAAGACGTAACATCCAACATCCGTTCTCGTTTGGGAAGAGCTTATCGCATGCGCGCAGAGCAAGTGCGGAAAGTAAAAAATCATCTTTCGGAATTGGATGTTGACGGAACCATTATCTGCGGCGATTTCAACGACACGCCCATTTCGTACGTTTACGCGCAAATGAAAAATGGAATGGAAGATGCTTTTGCTTCCACCGGCTTTGGGCCGGGCATCACGTATCATCAGGATTTCTTCTGGTTTCGGATCGACAACATTTTGCACAGTCCCAACCTGAAAGTTTACAAAGCCAAAGTGGATAAAGTGGGCTATTCCGATCACTATCCGGTGACAACGTTCCTGAAAATTGATGAATAAGCGGTTCGCCGTCTATTCTTTCTGATTTCTTTGTTTCTAACTTCGTATTACAAAAAAACTATGTACAAAATAAGCAAACAATTTGCATTTTCCGCCGCTCATTCGCTCCACGGTTTGCCCGACGACCACCCGTGTACCCGGTTACACGGCCACAACTACGTGGTTACCGTGCATCTTCGGTCGAAAGAGCTGAATGAAACGGGATTTGTGAAAGATTACAACGAACTGAAAATCGTGAAACAATACATCGATGAGCATATCGATCATCGTAATTTGAACGATATTATGCACCCGCTCAACTCGTCGGCCGAGAATCTGGCACGCATGTTTTTCGATATTTTTAAACCGATGCTTCCCGAGCTTTACGCCGTGGAAGTGAGTGAAACCCCAAAAACTTCGGCTATTTATGAACCTGACGGTCAATGAAATATTTTATTCGTTACAGGGCGAAGGCGGCAGAACGGGCGAAGCGTCCATTTTTATCCGATTATCCAAATGTAATCTGGCATGCAGTTTTTGCGACACCGAGTACGAATCCGGAGAAAGAATGACGCTCGATGAAATTGTGAGCGAAATATCGCAATATCCCTGCCAGTGGATCATTTGGACAGGCGGCGAACCCACGCTTCAGCTTAAAGACGAAACAGTGGCTTTTTTCAAAGAAAAGGGATACAAACAAGCCATCGAAACCAACGGAACCCGGCGCGTTCCGGCAGGGATTGATTACATCACGTGCAGTCCCAAGCAGCAATTCGAGAAAGTTCGTACGCTCATTCCTGAGGTGGACGAACTGCGTTTTCCGATTGCCAAAGGCGACTCGTTGCCCGACATTTCCATTCTTCCGAAAACAAAAAAATACTTTCTCAGTCCCATTTTTGACGACTTACAAATTATTCCGGAAAATGTGGATTATTGCATCGAACTTATTAAGCAAAATCCGGTTTGGTCGTTGAGTTTGCAAACGCACAAGCTTATCGGGATAAGGTAAAATGATAAAATTTCAGGTAACCATATTGGGTTGCGGTTCGGCCATGCCCACCACACTTCACAATCCGTCTTCGCAGTTGGTAGATGTAAACGAAAAGCTGTTTATGATCGATTGTGGCGAGGGAACACAACTCCAGATGCGAAAATATAAGGCGCGGATGAGCAAACTGCACAGCATCTTTATCTCGCACCTGCACGGCGATCACGTTTTCGGACTTCCCGGGTTACTGGCCACGCTGAGTTTGCTGGGAAGAACCGCCGACCTGAATATTTACGCGCACAAGGAGATGGATTTGTTTCTCGATCCGTTTATCAAATACTTCGGAAACCAGTTTTCGTACAAAATAAATCTGATTCCTTTAGAACCGCACAATTTTCAACAGATATTCGAAAATAACTCTATTCGTGTTTTTTCGTTTCCGTTGAAACACAGAATTTTCACCAACGGATTCCTGTTCGAAGAAAAAGAATCGCCACGCCACATCAAGCGCGAAATGATCGATTTTTACAACATTCCCTTTCGTCAGATTCGGGACATAAAATTGGGCGCCGATTTTGTGGACTTTGACGGTAAATTGATTAAGAACGAGATTCTTACCACACCGCCCGCTCCATCCCGAAAATATGCTTATTGTTCCGATACGGCTTATTCTCCCGAAATTATCCCTTTCATCCGAAATGCCGATGTTTTGTATCACGAAGCCACCTTCGCCGAAGCCGATGCCCTAAGAGCACAGGAAACGTTTCATTCAACGGCTCGCTAGGCGGCTGAAATTGCCCGTGCCGCGAACGTGAAAAAACTGATTATCGGTCATTTTTCGTCGCGATATACAGAATTAACCCGATTGTTGGATGAAGCCAGATCGGTTTTCGAAAATACCCACTTAGCTGTCGAAGGACTAAAGATTGAGTTATGAGGGCAATATTGTGGAAAAATCGGTCTTTTCTGCTAAAAAATATCGAAATTAACACTTTGTCGTTCTTTTTTTCATACTTTTGTGTCGTAAAAGGGTTAGTATGAGAAAATTTTACCTGACAACACTGCTTATATCGTGTTTTTTGTTTGGTTTCGGACTCGCCGGCATCTCCGCGCAAGACCGGAACAACAGGGTTGTTATGGAAGAAAGTGTCCCCGAAACAAAAATCACACTGGCCGAAAACCGATTGGTAATCGAAAATCTTCCTAAAGATGCCGTGCTCGAGGTTTTCAGCATTGTAGGCGTAAAAGTTTACACTCAAAAAATAAAGGCCGGAACCAACGAATATCAACTTAATCTTCCAAAAGGCTACTACATCATAAGAATTGGCGATTTGGCCAAAAAGATACTCTTAAAATAAAAAGCGTACTTTTTGCGCGAAAATCCTCAAATTTACTTTCTTTTTGCTTTTCAGGTTATCAAAGATGGCAGTTTTTTTATACCTTTGCCATCCGTTTATTTATCACATTAAAAAATATTTACAAAAATGAAAATTGCGATTGTTGGAACAAGCGGGGCCGTAGGCCAGGAATTACTCCGCGTGCTTGATGCAAGAAATTTTCCTGTGGATGAACTGTTTCTTTTCGGTTCAGCGAGAAGCGCAGGATCAACATATACTTTTCGCGGTAAGAAAATTACCGTGAAAGAACTCAAACATAACGACGATTTCAAGGGAATTGACATTGCTTTTGTTTCGGCCGGCGGAGGAACATCGCTGGAGTTTGCCGATACCATTACCAAACACGGAACCATTATGATAGACAATTCGAGCGCGTTCCGCATGGACGACGATGTTCCGCTGGTGGTGCCCGAAGTAAATGCCGAAGACGCATTGAACCGTCCGAGGAACATTATTGCCAATCCCAATTGCACTACCATTCAAATGGTTGTGGCGCTGAAAGCCATTGAGGATATCTCGCACATCAAACGCGTTCACGTGTCCACGTATCAGGCGGCATCGGGCGCGGGCGCTGCTGCCATGGACGAACTGCTGGAACAGCACAAACAATTGGTTAACAAAGAAAATCCGACAGTTTCGAAATTCGCCTATCAGCTGGCTTACAATCTGATACCGCAGGTAGATTCGTTTACCGAAAACGGCTACACCAAAGAGGAGATGAAAATGTTCAACGAAACGCGCAAGATCATGCACAGCAATATCGAGGTGAGCGCTACCTGCATCCGCGTTCCGGTGTTGCGCGCGCATTCCGAAGCTATTTGGATCGAGACGGAAAGGCCGGTATCGGTGGAAGAGGCACGAGAAGCTTTTGCCAAAGCCGAAGGTGTTGTTTTGCTCGACAATCCGGAGAAAAA
>CAKTUP010000107.1 GCA_934621705.1 uncultured Petrimonas sp. | reverse complement strand
GTGGCGGCCGGAATAGGCGTTACTTTCGATTCGGTGGAGCGCGCCGCCGCGTTGATTGAAGCCGGAGTTGACGCTATCGTTATCGATACTGCACACGGACACTCCAAAGGAGTTGCCGATATGCTGAAACTCATTAAAAAAACGTTTCCCGAAATTGATGTGGTGGTGGGAAATATCGCCACTGCCGAAGCCGCCCGATTCCTTGTGAAAGCCGGCGCCGACGCGGTGAAAGTGGGTATTGGCCCTGGATCGATTTGTACCACACGCGTGATTGCCGGCGTGGGTGTTCCACAGATTTCTGCTATTTACGATGTGGCGCAGGCGTTGAAAGGTACGGGCGTTCCGCTTATCGCCGACGGTGGATTGCGCTATTCGGGTGATATCGTGAAAGCGTTGGCTGCCGGTGGTTCGTCGGTGATGATGGGTTCGCTGCTGGCGGGAACGGAAGAGTCGCCCGGTGAAACGATAATTTTCAACGGACGAAAATTCAAAACTTATCGGGGAATGGGTTCACTTTCGGCCATGCAAAAAGGCTCGAAAGACCGCTATTTCCAGGACGTGGAAGACGATATAAAGAAATTGGTTCCCGAAGGGATTGAAGCGAGAGTGCCGTTCAAAGGAACGTTGCAGGAAGTTATTTACCAGATGGTTGGCGGACTTCGTGCCGGAATGGGATACTGTGGCGCGCACAATATCGAAAAGCTGCACGACGCCAAATTCACCCGCATCACTTCTGCCGGATATGCCGAGAGCCATCCGCACGGCGTGATGATTACGCGCGAAGCGCCGAATTACAGCAGGGATAAGGAGTAAGTTGGATTTACGATTTTGGATTTGCGAATTTAAAGGTTCTTCGCCCGGGCGAAGAACCTTTTTTTATAGCATAATTTTTTCGAATCTGATTTTTCGTACCCCGTGGTCGGTATCCCATTGATGGATTTCGTAGAAACCGAATTTCCGGTATAAATCGCTTGCAGGTTTATTGTCCACGCCGGTTTCCACCATAAAGCGCGGGTAATTGGCAAACGAATCGAGAATGAAATTCATCATTTGCGAAGCAATTCCTTTGCGGAAGTGATTGGGATGCACCACCAGGCTTTGGATGTGGATAAAATGGGGGTGGAAACGGAGTTCTGTTACGGCAACGATTTCATCACCTATCAAATAGCCGTAAAACTCCGTATCGGTTTCGATATATTTTTCTATCGGGCGTTTCAACGGCGGAAAATCTACCGCTTTCAGTATCTCAGCTTCCACCGCATACGATGCCTGAAACACGTTTCTTATTGCTTCTGCTACGGCGGGGTGGGAGTTATTGAGTTTTTGGAGCATATGCCTAACCTGCATTTGCAATTTTTAGTTTCCCTATTTGTTCTAATTCTGCTGAATTGGCATTAAATTCATTCTCAATATCGTAATCGTTTTGCAATCCGAGCCAAAACTTGGCTGAATTTCCGAAATAAAAACTTAATCTCAATGCAGTATCGGCAGTTATTCTTCTGTTTCCCTTAAGAATTTCTGAAATTCGGGTTTGTGGAATCGCCAAATCTTTCGATAATCTGTATGCGGAAATTTGTAGGGGTGTTAAGAACTCTTCCTGTAAAACTTCGCCTGGGGTAATATTTTTCAGTTTTGTCATTTTTTAAAATTAATGATAATCGACTATTTCAACATTGTAAGCATTTCCATTCTCCCATTGAAAAACTACTCTCCATTGATCATTGATCCGGATACTGTAAAAATTCTCCAAATTCTCTTTCAATTTTTCCAATCTGTTTGCCGGAGGTATTCTCAAATCAGTAATATCAACAGAGTTATTGATCATCCTGAGTTTTCTTCTTGCCGTGTTTTGAATTTCAAAAGGGAGCTTTTTGGAAACTAATCCCTTCCATATACTTTTAGTTTCCTTATTTTTAAATGAAACTATCATTGCTTACTTATTGCGTTACTAACGTCAAAAGTAAGTAAAAAGTTTTATACTGCCAAAAATAAGAACATTTAATCATTAGTTTGCACTTTTGGCAGGTAATCCGTTTAATGTACTTCCCCATCATTTCAATTGCCATTTCTCAATTTTTTACTACCTTTGCAGACAATTTTTTCAGGAGGTATAAAAACGTTGACAATGAGTAAGAAATTCACCGAATATAGTCAGTTAAATTTATCGGAAATCAACAAGGAAATGTTGCAGCAATGGGATGAGCAAAACGTGTTCCACAAAAGTCTGGAGATACGCGAGGGGCATCCCGAATTTGTATTTTACGAAGGCCCGCCATCGGCAAACGGAATGCCGGGTATTCATCACGTGATTGCACGTTCCATAAAAGATATTTTCTGCCGCTACAAAACCATGAAAGGGTTTCTGGTGAACCGGAAAGCCGGCTGGGATACGCACGGGCTTCCGGTGGAGTTGAGCGTGGAAAAAACAATGGGAATTACCAAAGAAGATATCGGTAAAACCATTACGGTTGAAGAATACAACAACGCTTGCCGTACCGAAGTGATGCGATACACCAAAGAGTGGGAAGACCTTACCCGGAAAATGGGTTACTGGGTGGATATGAACGACCCGTATATCACGTACGACAATCGTTACATTGAAACGCTGTGGTATCTGCTCAAGGAAATTTACAAAAAAGGATATCTCTACAAGGGATATACCATTCAGCCTTACTCGCCTGCGGCGGGAACCGGATTGAGCACACACGAACTCAATCAGCCCGGATGTTATCGCGACGTAAAAGACACCACCTGCACGGCGCAATTTAAAATAAAAAATCCGCTGGCGGAATGGACGGAGTTTGGCGAGCCGTTTTTCCTGGCCTGGACAACCACGCCGTGGACATTGCCGTCGAATATGTTGCTGGCCATGGGGCCGAATATCGAATATGCTGCCGTTCAGACATTCAATCAATACACCGGAAAACCGATAACGGTGGTGCTGGCTAAAAATCTGCTAAACAGTTATTTTTCTGAAAAAAATGCCGCTTTGCAGCTGGAAGATTACAAAGAAGGCGACAAAAACGTTCCTTTCCGCGTGTTGGAAAAGACGTGGAAAGGCTCGGAACTTGCCGGAATTGAATACGAACAGCTTTTTCCGTGGGTCAACGTAACGGACAAGGCATTCAAAGTAGTTTGCGGCGACTTTGTTACTACCGAAGACGGAACGGGAATCGTGCATATTGCGCCCACTTTTGGCGCCGATGACGCGAAAATCGGCAAAGAGAACGATGTGCCGGGATTGATGCTCATCGACAAAGATGGAAACGCCCGCCCGATGGTGGATTTGACCGGAAAATTCTATCGCATCGAAGATTTAGACGATGAGTTTGTGAAAAACAACGTAAATGTCGATCTATACAAGGAGTTTGCCGGAAGATATGTGAAAAACGAGTATGCCTCCCCAACCCCTCCCAAAGAGGGGCTTAGTTCTCCCCCTTCGGGGGAGTTAGAGGGGGCTTTGGACGTTGATCTTTCCGTCTCGCTCAAGCTGCGCAACCGCGCTTTCCGCATCGAAAAATTTGTCCACAGTTATCCGCATTGCTGGCGCACCGATAAACCCGTTTTGTATTATCCGTTAGATAGTTGGTTTATCCGTTCTACGGCTTGTCGCGAGAAAATGATGGAACTCAACGATACCATCAACTGGAAGCCGCAATCCACCGGAACGGGACGTTTTGGCAAATGGCTCGAAAACCTGCAGGATTGGAACCTGAGCCGCAGCCGTTATTGGGGAACACCGCTTCCGATTTGGCGTACCGAAGACGGTAAAGAAGAAAAATGCATCGGTTCGGTAAAGGAGCTTTGCAATGAAATGCAAAAGGCGCTCGATGCCGGTGTGATGGAAGAATTGCCCTGGAAAGATTTCGATTTGAAAGATTACAAACTGCTGGAATACGACAAAATAGACCTTCACCGTCCTTATGTGGACAATATAGTATTGGTTTCCGACAGCGGAAAACCGATGCGTCGCGAACTCGATTTGATAGACGTTTGGTTCGACAGCGGCGCGATGCCGTTTGCTCAGATTTTCTATCCGCACATTTCGGAAGAAGATTTTGCCAAGGTTTATCCCGCCGATTTCATCGCCGAAGGCGTTGACCAAACCCGGGGCTGGTTTTTCACGCTGCACGCCATCAGTACGATGGTAAAAGGCAGTGTGGCGTTCAAAAACGTAATTTCTAACGGCTTGGTGCTCGATAAAAACGGCAATAAAATGTCGAAACGATTAGGAAATGCCGTTGATCCGTTTGAAACCATCGAAAAATACGGTTCCGACCCGCTTCGCTGGTATATGGTTACCAACGCCGCGCCGTGGGACAACCTGAAATTCGATATCGACGGCGTGGAAGAAGCCCGCCGCAAGTTTTTCGGAACGCTGTACAATACGTATTCTTTTTTCGCGCTTTACGCCAACGTGGACGATTTTCACAACCAATATCCGCAGATAGAACTGGAGAAACGTCCCGAAATTGACCGGTGGATACTGTCGCTTCTCAACTCGCTAATAAAAGAAGTGGACGAAGATTACGCCAATTACGAACCCACCAGAGCCGGACGGGCAATTAACGATTTCGTGAATGATAATCTCAGCAACTGGTTTGTGCGCTTAAATCGCAAACGTTTTTGGGGCGGCGAAATGACCGAAGATAAAATCTCGGCGTATCAAACGCTGTATCAATGTTTGGTTACGGTGGCAAAGTTGATGTCGCCAATCGCTCCGTTTTATGCCGACAGGCTCTATTTGGATTTGGTGAATGCCACCGGAAGCGAAAGTTTTGAATCGGTGCATTTGGCCGATTTTCCCGCGGTGGATGAATCGGCTGTCGATACCACGCTCGAAGAGCAGATGTATCTGGCGCAAACGGCGTCTTCCATTGTGTTGGCGTTGCGCCGCAAGGTGAATTTGAAAGTTCGCCAACCACTGTCCAAAATCATGATTCCCGTGGTGGACGATGAACAACGGAAAAATATCGAAGCCGTACAATCGCTCATTCTCAGTGAAGTTAACGTGAAAGAACTGGAGTTTGTGGACTCGGCAAACGATATGCTGGTAAAGCGCGTAAAACCCGACTTCAAGAAACTCGGTCCGAAATACGGAAAAATAATGAAACAACTTGCGGCACGCATTCAGGAAATGTCGCAGGACGAGATAAACAGCCTGGAAAAAAGCGGAAATATCGCCTTCGCAATAGATGGACAGGAAGCTGTAATCGATATAGCGAACGTGGAGATCATTTCGGAAGACATTCCCGGATGGCTTGTGGCCAACGAAGGCCGATTGACCGTCGCACTCGATATCACCGTAACCGATGAACTTCGCAAGGAAGGCATTGCCCGCGAACTGGTGAATCGCATTCAGAATTTGCGCAAATCGAAAGATTTTGAAATTACCGATCGCATCGCCATCCGGCTTTCATCGAATCCGCTGTTCGATACTGCCATCGAAGAATTCAGTGATTACATCAAAACGCAGGTGCTTGCCGATTCCATCGAAATAAAAGCGCAAGCCTTTAATGATGAAATAGAAATTGACGACGAAAAGCTGACAATAGACATTCATAAACAATAGCAACCACATTTGCGTTTATGATTGATAAATCGGTAACGAAATTTTGTTATCTTTGCGAAAAAGAGAATGAATATGAATCTAACGGCACATATAAATATTGAAACTCCGGATGGATTGCGGCTGGCAAAGGAATTAGCCGGTCATCCCGAAGACGTCATTATCGAAACTCCTGTTGGGAGTGAAAAATTTTATACGTTGGATGAGGTTTTTGATAAAAGTTTGACCAAAATGCGGACGCATTACGGAGACGACTTTGCAAAAAACTATGAGAAGGATTTCAGAAATCGAAAATGAACCGGCGTTTCAAAGTTATTTTATTCTGAAGAGGCGGAGAGAGACATAGATGAGTATATTCAATTTATCATTGATGTTTATAAAGCGCCCGCTACTGCCGAAAAGCATTATGTTGAAATTTTCGATTTGTTGAGAAAATTGGAATATAACGCTGAAGTTTCCACCCCAAGCAACGAAGACACGTTGAAGAGATACGGTTTGGAAGCGCGTAGAATAAACTATAAAAGAATAGCGATAATTTACACAATTCATTCTGATGTTGTGTATATCAGAAGAGTAAAGGCTCAATCGTTGATTTATTAGTGAACGTAATTTGCGAAAAAGAGTAGAATGAACGATACTTCGGATATATTAAACTATTTATCTGTGAACAAAGAGAGGTTATTGCGGGAATATCATCTCACGCAAATAGCTTTGTTTGGTTCGTTGGCTCGCGGTGAAGATACCCAAAAAAGCGATATTGACCTATTGGTGGAATTCAAGCCGAAAACAGATAACTTATACGACTTGAAAAGGAGATTAAAAACAGAAATGAAATCGGTTTTTGATTGCGAAGTCGATATCTGCCGCATAAAATATTTGAAGCCCTATATAAAGAGCAGAATTATAGCTGATGCAAAGTATGTATAATCTTTCGCATAAAGATTTCACTCTGCTGCTGAATATTATAGATTCAATTGAAAAAATAAAGGAATATTCAGCAGGTTTTGCGAATGCTGATGATCTTTATAACGATCAAAAGTCGTTCGATGCAACGATGATGAACTTTGTAGTTATTGGCGAAATGAGCATTAAATTGTCGGAGAGTTTTAGAATAAGTACGACATCAGAGATAAACTGGTTCAAGATTATCGGATTCAGAAACATTATTGCTCATAATTATTTTGGAATTGACGCCGAAGAAGTATGGCAAATAATAGAAGATACGCTTATCGATCTTGAAACAAAACTTAAAACCATTATAAATTAAAACATTTACTGTTATGAGTGAAAAGACGAGATACTCGGATGAGGAATT
>CAKTUP010000106.1 GCA_934621705.1 uncultured Petrimonas sp. | reverse complement strand
CGTTAATACAATATTAAATCCTTGTGCGATAAGGAACGACCAGATATATTTTGAATTTTCTTTTTTGAAAATATCCTTGAAACTGGTTTCCAGCCCGATACAAACAAAAGCCAGCGAAAAAAGCAATCCGCGTGATTCCTGTGCAATTTTCGAAAGGTTTTTTCCGGTAGCCGGTTCAAAAGCAAAGCTGAAAATAAGCGAGGCCACCAAAAATCCGAGAACGAACTTTGGAAAGCGCTCCCACAACACACTTCCCGACGGGCGAATGTGCGAATTTGTCCCTCTGTAAGACCAATAAATAGAAATGGCAAAAGCTGCTACTCCCAGCAACACATTCTGTGCCGATTTAATGATAACACTATACTGTTCAGCCGTTTCTCCAATAAATTTTCCCGATGCCACCACCGCTGCCGTGGTATCGATAGTTCCGCCCAACCACGCGCCGGCCACCTGCTCGATCAATCCCATCCATTTAGCCAGGAACGGCAAAAGATACATCATGGGAATGGCCACAATCAGCACCAGCGAAACAATAAACGACAGTTTTTTCGGATCGCCCTTTATGGCTCCGCAAGTGGCAATGGCGGCCGAAACACCGCAAATGGAAACGGAACTCGACAGCATCATCGACATCTCGGAATCGACTCCCATTCTGCGCGAAACCCAGAAACTGAAATACCAAACGCAAAGCACCACGATAACGGCCTGAATCATTCCCAGGCTGCCCGCCCGCATTATTTCTCCGAAAAGGATGCTGCTGCCCAAAATCACCAAACCGGCTTTTATGTAATACTCGCTACGCACGGCAGGCGCCATCCATTTAGGCAGCCCGATGGTATTTCTCACAATAAGTCCGATAAGTACGGAGAAAAAAACCGATTCCAGCCCCATTTTTTTCACAAACGCAATATTGGTAATCCAATTGGCCAGCAAAACAAGCGCGTAAATAACAATAAACGACAAAATGAACTGTCCTTTGTCTTTGTTGCCCATAAAAAGATAGCCCAGATAAGACAAAAAAGCAATTACACCGAATAAAACATACGGATTTTTCATAAAGTCCGGCAGCAATATCACAACCAGCAGAATCACTCCGCCGATAAGCGTAGCTGTCCAGTCTTCGTTCCTTAAAGATTTTAACATATTGAAAGAAGTCTTTGATTTCCGATGCCAAAGGTATAAATAATACCCTTTCGGGCAGCCTTTCTCATCCACTTTTTAGGGCTTTTCGTCGATACAATTTGCGCATTTGTCTATTTCATTTGTAATCGAGCTATCACCACGTTAATTTTGTTGCGATTTTGATAACGAATTTACTGTTTGGAAAATTACGTATCGGATCAGGTGAAAAATATTAATCATATGAAAAGATTTGTTTTATTTATCGGATTACTGTTGATCGGAATTTCAATTTTCGCTCAGAATAATGGAAGAATTAGCGGAAAAATTATCGATCAGGAATCAAAAGATCCCATTGCACAAGCCAATGTTCGCATTTTACAACAAAGTGACAGCGTTTATATCAACGGCGTGGCAACCAACAACGAAGGGAATTTTTCTATTTCTTTGCCCTACGGAAATTACATTGTGCACGTTACATACGTTGGACATACCGATTTTTACCGCAACGTGTCGCTGAGCAGTTCAAATGCAACCGCCAATTTGGGAACCGTTGAACTGGGAACAGACAATATTCTTCTGGATGCAGCCGTGGTAACCGCCAAAGCGGCCGAAATTGTGGTGCGCGGCGATACGGTGGAGTACAACGCCGACTCGTATAAAGTAACGGAAAGCGCCGTTTTAGAAGATTTGTTGAAAAAGATGCCCGGCGTGGAAGTGGATTCCGAAGGAAAAATTACGGTGAACGGACGCGAAATTAAGAAAATTATGGTCGATGGTGAAGAGTTTTTCAGCACCGATCCCAAAGTGGCATCCAGAAACCTGCCTGCCAGAATGGTTGACCGCCTTCAGGTGCTCGACCGAAGAACCGATATGGCGCAAATGACCGGTTTCGATGATGGCGATGAAGAAACCATCATCAACCTGACGGTTCGCCCGGGAATGAAAGAAGGCTTGTTTGGAAATGCTTTTGTGGGATACGGCACAAAAGACCGATACGAAGGAAACGCGATGGTTAACTATATGAAAGATAAAAACCAATATACATTGCTGGGTGGATTCAACAATACGAACAATGCCGGATTTTCGGATTTGGCATCGTCGATGTTCGGATCCGGAGGCGGAGGCGGACGACGCTTTTTTGGCGGCGGACGAAGCGGCATCACCAGATCGGGAAATGCAGGGTTTAACTTCAGCCAGCAATTCAGCAGCAACCTCAAACTCGGCGGGAACCTCCGGTACGGGCTTACCGATAACAACACCTTATCGAGAACGCACACGCAAAACATACTGAGCAGCGGAAACACCATCGAAGACGAAAACAACAGTTCAAACAACTATAGCCAGAACTTCAACATGGATTTCAGGATGGAGTGGACACCCGATACGCTGACCCGGATTATCTTCAGTCCCGAAGCATCGGTTTACAACAACCGAAGAAGCGATTTGGGTGACTTTCTTACTACCAACGAAATCGGAGGAGATACCATCAATCACGGAGATTCCAGATACAACTCCGAAGGAGATGGAAAAAACCTGTCGGCTCGTCTGGACGTGAGCCGCACGTTGGGAAAAAAAGGACGGATTTTGAGCGTTCAGTTGAGAGGCGGAATGTCTGATTCCGAAAATACGGGTACAAATTTATCCAATACTTTCTACAACGGAATCCGCCCCGATGATATTATCGACCAGCGCTTTACCAACACTAACGATTCCAAAAACTGGCGTGGATATCTTTCTTATGTGGAGCCGTTAGGCAATAATAACGCTATTCAGTTTGCATATCAATATCGTCAAAATTATTCTGAGTCAGATAGAGATACCCGCATTCAGGATGCAGCCGGCAATTATACGGTTTTAGATGAGCAGTACAGCAAGCGTTTGGAGAATAATTTTACCAATCAGGAAATTGAACTTAATTTTCAGTCGGTTCGTCCGAATTACGATTACACCATCGGGTTCACCGTTCAACCGTCCGCTTCAAAAAGCAAGACTTTTATAGGCGAAAACAAAATCGACGATTTCAGCCGAAACGTTATAAACTACGCTCCCAGCGCGCAATTCAACTATCGCTGGACGCGTCAGCACAACCTCAGGCTTCGTTATTTCGGAAATACCGATCAACCTTCGGTTTCACAATTGTCGCCGGTGGTGGATATCTCAAATCCGTTGAACATAACCTACGGAAATCCCGACTTGAAACCCTCTTTCTCGCATCGGTTAAACATCCGTTATCAGAACTTCAATCCCGAAAAGAACCGTTCCATGGGCTTCTTCGGAGATGTGCGCTACCTCACGAACGATATTGTTTCGTCATCCGTTACCGACCGTACCACCGGCCGCCGGGAAACTACCTACGAAAACGTTACCGGAAACTGGAATGCCAACGGCCGTATGATGATGAACGTTCCGTTAAAAAACATCAAGTTTTCCGTATTCTCCATGTCTTTTGCGAGTTACAACCACAACAACGGTTTTTCGAACGGTGAAACGAATTTAAGCCGCAGGCTGAACCTGGGCGAAACACTGGGATTGAATTACCGGTCGGATGTACTGGATTTCGGAATTCGGGGCAACGTGAGCTACAACAAAGTAAAAAACAGCCTGGAAGGACAGCGCGACCAGGAATTCCTGAATTACGGCGGAAATGCCAATACAACGCTTTACCTGCCGTGGGACGTATCGATAGAAAGCGACCTCAATTACAGCACCAACTCCGGCTACGCCGATGGGTTTACGCAAGACGAATGGCTGTGGAATGCTTCTATCCAGAAACAATTGTTTAAACAAAAGAACGGTACTCTGCGTTTAAAGATATACGATATTCTGCAACAACGCAGCAACATAAGCCGTAGCGTAACAGCTAATTATATCCGCGACACAACAACCAACACGCTTACCACCTATTTTATGGTGCACTTTGTTTATCGTTTCAATATTTTCAAAGGCGGTGCAACACAAGAAGACATGTCTCCTCAACGCGGCGGCTTCAGAGGAGGCCACGGTGGAGGTGGCGGACGTCCCGGAGGTGGTTTCGGCGGTTAAAAAACAGTTAACTTCAAATTGACTTGAAAATGCAACATCCTATCAAAAACAGCGCAACAAATGCGTACGCGGTCATTATCGTGCACATTCTCCTGTGGAGCATGATTGTGGTTGCCCCCTATTTTTTCATCGACCGTGAAAGGCTTTTTCGGTGGGATTTGTTCATACGGTCAACACCCGATACGCTTGGCTTGCTTTTGGTTTTCTACGTGAATTACTTCGTGCTGATAAAGCATTTTTTATTCAGAGGAAAAACCAAAGAATTTATTTTCTACAACGTGCTGCTGATCATCGCGGCAGCGGCTTTGATGCATTTCGGTAACGATTTGATTAGATTTGTAAGTCCGGAGCATGTAACTCGTAAGGGAGGCCGCCGGTTCAGACCATCGCCCTGGCTTTTCATTATCAGGAATTTAACTACGCTCATAACCATGGTTGGATTGAGCGTTGCGCTGAAAATGACGTTCCGGTGGTTTGAAGTTGAGACGGAACGGAAGGAACTGGAAAAGGCAAAATCGGAAGCGGAACTGCAAAATCTCAAAAATCAAATAAGCCCTCATTTTCTACTCAATACGCTCAACAATATTTATGCGTTGGTGGAATTCAATCCTGCAAAAGCTCAACAGGCGGTGCTCGATTTAAGCAAACTCTTGCGGCATATTTTGTATGACAACAACAAACCGCTGGTTCCCCTTCATCAGGAAGTAGATTTCATCAAGAATTACGTGGATTTGATGCGGATCAGGCTGGCAGATAATGTAAACCTCCATACGCAATTTTCGGTAAATGCCAACAGCGATATGCCCATTGCACCGTTAATTTTTATATCTTTGATCGAGAATGCCTTTAAGCATGGAGTTAGCGGCGATCAATCCTCGTTTATCGATATTTCGTTAACGGAAAAACCGGACGGAAAAGTTGAATTTGTTTCCCGAAACAGCCACTATCCCAAATCGGATGAGGATAAGAGCGGCAGCGGGATCGGGTTGGAACTCGTTAAAAAAAGACTGGAAATGGTGTATCCCAACCGGTATCAATGGCATTCCGAAATTGAAAACAACACCTACTCCACCACGTTGATTATTGACACAAAAGACGACCAAAAACGCGATGAAACTAAACTGTTGGATAGTTGATGATGAGCCTCTTGCATTGGAATTGCTTAATTCTTACGTGCAAAAGACTCCTTTTCTTACCCTGACCGGCAAGCATTCCAGCGCGGTGCAGGCGATGAAAAATATGCCCAATGAAAGGATCGACGTGATCTTTCTCGATATTCAGATGCCCGAAGTCAACGGCATGGAATTTGCCCGGTTTCTGGACAAAAACACGCGGATTATTTTCACCACCGCTTTCAGCGAATACGCGTTGGACGGATACAAAGTAAACGCGCTCGATTATTTGTTAAAACCTTTCTCTTATTCCGATTTTTTGAATGCTTCGAAAAAAGCGCTGGAATGGTTTGAAATGAAAACCGCCTCGGAAGAAAAGGGTGATTCGGAAGCCTCGGGAATTTTTGTTCGTGCGGATTATAAACTGATCCACATTCTTTTCGATGATATTTTTCTGATTGAAGGACTGAAAGATTACATTAAGATCTTCACCGAAAAAGAGGCGAAGCCTACACTTACGCTGATGAGCATGAAGGCGATGGAAGATGAGTTGCCGAGTGCGCGATTCATACGGGTGCATAGGTCGTTTATTGTGAATCGCGATAAGATTGCACGTATTGAAAAGAACCGGATTATAATCGGAAAACAACAAATCCCCATTGGTGAAACCTACCGGAAATTGTTTATGGAAACGATTAATGGGAAGTGATGGATGGCATGGCTGTTAAGTTTGAAGAATCCTGAAGGGATTGAACTAAAATAGCCGTGCGTGAAACGCGCGGGAAACGACACACCGTATATTCCACGACCCCGAAGGGGGTCGAATGTTATATTGTTCAACGCCTTTGGCGTTCATAAATCTATTGTTCCTCATACCGTAGGTTTACACCTACGGCTAATATTGTTAGTCCCTTACGGGACAAAATAGAACTTAGCAGCACTGCTTAACATTTTCCTCGAAGATTATCAAAACCACTTCCGTTTTTTAAAATACCACAACATTCCCAGCACAATTGCAATCATCACGCCCCAAACGATAAAATAGCCGTATTTCCAGTGCAGTTCGGGCAGGTTATCGAAATTCATTCCGTAAACGCCCACGATAAACGTCAACGGGATGAAAATAACGGAGAAAATGGTGAGTACGGTCATCGTGTCGTTCAGTTTCGTACTCATCGATGAATGATACATATTCAGTTCATCATAAAGCACTTCTCGGTAATAATCGAGCAAATCCACCGCCTGATTCATGTTGTCCTGCAGCTCCTTATAATGCTTTTCGTTTTCTTCTTGAATAAAATCGGTATCTAATTTCACCAAACTCATTACCATTTCTTTTGCCGGCTTAATATCCATCCGTAAGTTATTGAGTTCGTGCTTAAAAAGATTGATAATCTTAAGCGTTTCTTTATTGGTGTTCAAGATAAGTTTACTTTCCAGCGTTTCTACTTTTTCGCCGTAAACTCCCAAAATGTAGATGTAATTATCGATAACCACATCCAGCAGTGCAAACGCCAGATAATCGGCTCCCGCCGTCCGGATTTTGGTTTTATGCTTGCGGATTCTCTCACGAACCGGGTCAAACACATCGCCTTTCTCTTCCTGAAACGTGATAAGAACCCTGTCCATCACAATAAGGCTCAG
>CAKTUP010000105.1 GCA_934621705.1 uncultured Petrimonas sp. | reverse complement strand
ATTGATTTGTCAAAATTACGAATAATTTGATAAATTTATTCTGAAAATCTCTTCAAATGTGCAACAACATCCTCGTTGTTGTCGTAAAGCCCCAGATTAAGGTTCATCAAATCGCCCCGTTCCGACATTTGCTCGATAATAGGGAAGATAGGACGCTCGTTCGTCCAGAAATTTTTGTTCAGAAAAATCATCGGACTGGCGTAGCCATAGGATTCGTAATGGTTTTGCGCCAAATCCTGAAATACTTCCTGAAAAGTTCCGGCACTTCCGGGCGTGAAAATTACGCCGCCTTTGGCGATGGCGAGCAACCCTTCTTCGCGCACACTGTTCTCGAAATATTTGGCAATTTTTGTGGCAAACGGAGTGGGGAGTTCGTGGCCGTAATGCCACGTGGGAATTCCCAGACTATCGAATTTCGGCTCGGGAAACCGCTCCATCACTTCGAATGCCGATGCCAGCCATTTATCGTCGGAATACAAGGGAGCTGCGCTCAAAATATCGATGGCTTGCCGAAGTTCGTCATCGGTTCGCCCGGCCATCCACGCTCCCACGTGCGTGGCTTCCATAGCTCCGGGGCCGCCGCCCGAAAGCATCAGATAACCGTTTTCTGTAAGCAGTTTCGATAGCGAAGCCACTTGGAAATACATGTTGTCGGTGCGTTTTATTTTGTGTCCGCCCATAATCGCCGTGAGTTTTCGCTCATCGAAACCGGAAATGTATTCGTGCAACGAGTCGGTAATGGAGTGGTCGTGAAGACGTTGTGCCAGCGTATCTTTTATCGATAAATCTTCGTAAGATTTTTTGTAGTAATCGTAAACGATTTTATCGAGGGTTTTGAAGTACGTTTCGGGTTCGTGGCGGTTGAAGCCGTTGTAAAGCGAATTTTTGTCGTACAACCGGTTCGGATAAGTATTGAACGGAACATCCAGCGCGGGGAAAATGAAGTTCTCGGGAAGCAGATGATGCAACAAATCGTCAGACATGGTACATCCTAAAAACAAACACTTGGAAAATGTGATGTTTAGCATCAGCGTTTCAATTTCGGTCAAATCGAGCGATTGAACGGCAATTTCTTCGACATGCGAAACGGTTAGAAAGTTCTTTAGTGAAGAGGTGGTTTCGAATTTTTGCATATTTTTTTGAGTTGCGAGGTACGGGTTGCGAGTTTCGAGTTACGAGTTAGTTAGCCCGGTTATTGAACCTTAAGATCAAAATCCTATAGTTTATCAAAACTTTAAGGTCGTTACATTACTTTATTGTCATTAAGTGATACGGGCTACCTTTTTCTGAAACAACGCCTTTTTCGCCCAAATTGTTTGCGTAATTCCACGAACGGATAAATATAAAATAAACGCCAGCCACAATCCGTTGTTTCCCATTATGGGCGTGGCAATGTAATAGCAGATAAAGAAAACAACGGCAGAAAACACCATTGCGTTGCGCATTTCCTTCGATGCCGTTGCGCCGATAAAAATACCGTCCCAAAGAAAGGCGGCAAAGCCGGTGATCGGGATAAGCACCGTCCAGAAAAGAAACGATTTGGTGGTCTCGATTACTGCGTTATCGTTGGTGAGAATTTGCAGGATCTGATTGGGGAAAAACAGGTAAATCACTACCGATGCAGCGCTTACAACAAATCCCCAGAAAAACAATCTCTTTAGCATTCGGGCGAGTAAGACTTTGTTGTTTGCGCCAACGTATCTTCCCGTCAGCGCTTCGCCGGCATAGGCAAACCCGTCCATAAAATAGGAGAAAAGCATAAAAAACTGCATCAACAGAGCATTGGCGGCCAAAATCATATCGCCCATTCCCGACGATACGAAAGTGAAGAATGTTGTAACCAAAGTCAGCAGGAAAGTCCGTACAAAAACATCGCCATTCACTTTGAAGAAAGAACGGATGGCAACCGCATCAAAAATAGTTGCTTTTACAATGTATTTTTTCAATCTGCCGTAGAATCTGTTCCACATCAGAATACAGATAACAAACGTAATTACCTGCGAAAGCATTGTTCCAAGAGCAATTCCTTTTACCTTCATCCCGAATCCGAAAACAAACAAAAGGCTCAGCACAATATTCAATAAGTTGTTGATAATAGCAATAATCATCGGGGTTTTTGCATTCTGCATTCCGATAAAAAATCCTTTAAACGCGTACGTGCCGAGCACTGCCGGAGCGCTCCACACACAAATCCGGAAATAAGTTTCTACTGCATTTTTACTTTCGGCACCCGATTTTATCAGGCTCAACGCGAATTTCTCAATCGGAAATTGCAGCAACACGATCAGCAAACCAATTCCCACGCCCACCATAAGCGAGCGTATGAGCACGTTCATGGCTTCCGTGAAATTGCGTGCGCCGTAAGCCTGCGCGGCAAATCCGCTCGAACTCATCCGGATGAACCCGAAATTCCAGTAAATCATGTTGAAAATATTGGCTCCCAGCGCAATGGCGCCAATATAAACTGCCGATCCCAGGTGTCCCGCAATGGCGATATCTATCATCCCAAGCAGCGGAACGGTAATGTTTGTGATAATATTGGGAACGGCAAGCCGAAAGATTTTTTTGTCCATGGCTGCAAAAATAATACAAAACATTGACACGGATAAAAAAAGTATTTTGTTAGAAGAGATTATCGTTGAAAAATAAAAAGAAAATATTTTTTTTGTTTATCTTTCTTTTTATATCTTTGCTTATTAAAACTTGGAAACCAATTAGCGACTAACTTTATTGCTCAATAACAGAAAAAATATATGGACAAAATTCAGGAACTCACCTCGAAACTCTACGCGGAAGGAGTAGAAAAAGGAAAAGAAGAAGCCGATAAAATCATTGCCCAAGCAAAGGCGATGCGCGACCAAATTGTGGAAGACGCAAAAAAGGAAGCCGAACAGATTGTTTCATCGGCAAAAAAAGAAACCGGCGAGTTGAAAAGCAACACCGAGTCGGAACTGAAACTTTTTGCATCTCAGGCGGCCGAAGCGCTGAAAAGCGAAATCACCAACCTGGTTACCGATAAGTTATCGGCATCCAACGTGAAAGCTGCCGTGGAAGACAAAACTTTCATGCAAAAACTGATCGCCGATCTGGTACAAAACTGGTCGAAAAACGAAACACTGAAAATTGGAGTGGAAAGTTCCGATGAATTAAAAAAATACATTTCCGGAAATGCCAAAAACCTGCTCGACAAAGGCCTGAAGATTGAATCCGTGAACGGATTGAAAACCGGCTTCGTTTTATCTCCCGAAGACGGTTCCTACCGGGTGAAGTTCGGCGAAGAAGAATTTATTGAATATTTCCGCGAATTCCTGCGCCCGCAAATACAAAAACTACTTTTTAATTGATATCAATAGTAATTCAGTGGTAATTTGCTCACTGCGTTCGCGTAATTCGTTGCGGCGTTGAGTACATCATCAAAACGACCGAATTACAACCGAATATCTACTGAATATCTACCGAATTACAAACCCAAAAGGATTTATGCTTTTTAAACACCAATATTACTGTTTTATAGCAGGTTTGCCCGATTTTTCTTTCGACAGTATGAAACTTCCGTTTACCGTGGAAGAGTTCAAACTCATGCTCGATGATGAACTCAAATCCGACGACAAACGGCTGCTGAAAAAGTACTTCCTGAAATACGACAACGATAATCTTCTTAATTTACTGAAAAATAAAGATGTCGAGTTGAACGCGATGGGTACTATTTCGCGCGAAGAAATTCAGGAAACGATCGGAAGAATCAAGGAAGACCTACCGCTGAAAAACAAAAAGATACCGGCTTTTCACGAAAAGTTCATCAGAACGTGGCTGGACGAAGACGCCCAGGCCGAAAATAAATTGTGGGAAGATCTGATGTCGTCTCTGTATATGGATTACGGCATAGACGTGAAAAATTCGCTTATGTCCCGCTGGTTTGAGCTGAATTTGAATATCGGGAATTTGCTGTCGGCAATATATGCAAGAAAATATGGATTGGACATAGCCCGCGTGGTTGTCGGAAACAATCCGGTGGCCAAAATTATCCGCGAAAACGTTACCGCCCGCGATTTTGGGCTGAGCCAGGAACTCGAAATCTACGAAACTGTCCTGCGGCTTTCCGAAGAAACAGACATTTACGAACGCGAGCGGAAAATAGATAAATTCCGCTGGGACTGGCTCGAAGAAAATACCGTTTTCGATTATTTCAACATCGAATATATTTTTGCTTACCTCTGCAAACTCCAGATTCTGGAACGTTGGGTAAGTTTGAATGCCGAAGAAGGCGAACGCGTTTTCCGCGAATTGATCGAAGGATTGAAAAGCGACGTGAAATTGCCGGAAGAATAGAGAATTAGTTTTGAGTTATAAGTTATGAGTTTTGAGTGTCTTATCGTCTGTCATTGCTCTTGGTTCTTGATTCAAAAATCTCCATCGAAATAAAATATTAGTACAAACATAATAAGTATGACAAAAGGAACAGTAAAGGGTATCATTTCCAACTTGGTAATTGTGGAAGTAGATGGGCCCGTTGCGCAGAATGAAATTGCTTACATCAATCTTGACGGCACCAAATTGATGTCGGAGGTTATCAAGGTTATCGGCAAAAACGTGTATGTCCAGGTTTTCGAAAGTACGCGCGGACTCAAAGTGGGCGCCGAAGTGGAATTCCAGGGACACATGCTCGAAGTAGTGCTTGGCCCGGGACTTCTTGAACGAAATTTGGACGGCCTTGAGAACGACCTCGATAAAATGGACGGCGTTTTCCTGAAAAGAGGGCAATACACTTTTCCGCTCGATGAGGAGAAACTGTGGAGTTTCAAACCCATTGCCGAAGTGGGCGACAACGTTTCCGGCGGAGCGTGGCTGGGCGAAGTGGACGAAAACTTCCAGCCCCACAAAATCATGGTTCCGTTTGCAATGACCGGTGAATATACCATAAAAAACATCGTGCCCGAAGGCGAATATAACATCTTTCACACCATCGCCGTGATTGAAGATAAAAACGGAACGGAACACAAACTGAATATGATTCAGCGATGGCCGGTGAAAGTACCCGTTACGCTTTACAAGGAAAAACCGCGCCCGTTTAAACTCCTCGAAACCGGCGTGCGCACCATAGACACACTGAATCCGATTGTTGAAGGTGGAACCGGATTTATTCCCGGCGCTTTCGGAACCGGAAAAACGGTGTTGCAGCACGCCATTTCGAAACAGGCCGAAGCAGACATCGTTATCATTGCCGCCTGTGGCGAGCGTGCCAACGAAGTGGTGGAAATCTTTACCGAGTTCCCCGAGCTTGACGACCCGCACACCGGCCGCAAACTGATGGAGCGTACCATTATCGTGGCCAACACTTCAAACATGCCGGTTGCCGCGCGCGAAGCGTCGGTTTACACGGCGATGACCATTGGCGAGTATTATCGCTCTATGGGATTGAAAGTGTTGCTGATGGCCGACTCCACCTCGCGTTGGGCACAAGCGTTGCGCGAAATGAGTAACCGCCTGGAAGAACTTCCCGGTCCCGATGCTTTTCCTATGGACTTATCGGCAATTATCTCCAACTTCTACGGACGTGCCGGCCACGTTACGCTTAATAACGGCCGGGAAGGTTCCATCACGTTTATCGGAACTGTGTCGCCTGCCGGCGGTAACCTGAAAGAACCCGTTACCGAAAACACCAAAAAAGTGGCTCGCTGTTATTATGCGCTGGAACAGGATCGTGCCGACAGAAAACGATATCCGGCCATCAACCCGATAGAATCGTACTCCAAATACATCGAATATCCTGAATTCGAAGAATATATCGCTGAGGAAATTTCCGACGACTGGACATCGAAAGTGAACGACATTAAAACCCGTCTGCTGCGCGGAAAAGAAATTGCGGAGCAAATAAATATCTTGGGTGACGATGGTGTTCCGGTTGAATATCACATCACTTTTTGGAAATCGGAATTGATAGATTTTGTTATTCTGCAGCAAGACGCCTTCGACGAAATCGATTCGGTAACGCCCATCGAGCGCCAGAAATACATTCTGGATATGGTGGTGGATATGTGCCGCACGGAATTCGAGTTCGATAATTTCAACAAAGTGGCGGAATATTTCAAGCAACTGATCAACGTTTGCCGGCAAATGAACTATTCCGAATTCAACTCGGATAGATTTAACGAATATCGCGCTCAGTTGGACGAATTGCTCAAAAATAAACAGGAAAACAAGTAAGCACAACCGACAAAATTATGGCAAAAGCATTTCAAAAAATATACACAAAGATTACGCAGATCACTAAAGCCACGTGCTCTGTAAAAGCCACCGATGTGGGTTACGATGAGCTGGCAACCGTTGACGGACGATTGGCTCAGGTGGTGAAAATCATCAATGACGAAGTTACCTTGCAAATTTTCGAGGGAACGGAAGGAATTCCTACCAATGCCGAAGTAGTTTTTCTCGGAAAAGCCCCTTCACTGAAAGTGGGCGACCAACTTGCCGGACGTTTCTTCAACGCCTACGGCGACCCCATTGACGGCGGCCCGATCACAGAAGGGGAAGAACGCCAGATTGGTGGGCCATCGGTAAATCCGGTTCGAAGAAAACAGCCGTCGGAACTTATAGCTACAGGTATTTCGGGGATCGACCTGAACAACACGCTTGTATCGGGACAAAAAATTCCGTTCTTTGCCGACCCCGACCAACCGTTCAACCAGGTAATGGCAACGGTAGCGTTACGCGCCAAAGCCGATAAAATTATTCTCGGCGGAATGGGGATGACCAACGACGATTACCTGTATTACAAAAACGTGTTCAGCAACGCCGGTGCGCTCGACCGCATCATCAGTTTTATGAACACCACCGAGAACCCTGCTGTTGAGCGATTGCTTGTTCCCGATATGGCGTTGACCGCCGCCGAGTATTTCGCGGTGGATAAAAACGAACAAGTACT
>CAKTUP010000104.1 GCA_934621705.1 uncultured Petrimonas sp. | reverse complement strand
CTCACAGCACAAACCACCGATACGCGCCCCAATATTATCTATTTTCTGGTGGACGATATGGGCTGGCAGGACACATCGCTTCCGTTCTGGACGGAAAAAACACCCCTCAACGAGCGTTACCACACGCCCAATATGGAGCGGTTGGCTTCCGAAGGAATGATGTTTACGCAGGCGTATGCCTGCCCGGTGAGTTCGCCTACGCGTGTAAGTTTGCTTACGGGGATGAACGCCGCAAGACACCGGGTGACGAACTGGACGCTGCAAAAAAACACATCCACCGACCGCAAAAGCGATGTGCTGGAATTTCCGGCGTGGAACGTGAACGGAATTGCGCAAGTTCCGAATATTCCTGCTACATACGAAGTAACTTCGTTACCCCAATTGCTCAAAAACAGCGGTTACCACACCATTCATTGCGGAAAAGCGCATTGGGGAGCCATTGATACGCCGGGCGAAAATCCACACCATTTCGGTTTCGAGGTGAACATTGCCGGGCACGCAGGTGGCGGATTGGCAAGTTATTTGGGCGAACAGAATTACGGCAATCGCACCGATGGCAAACCGCAGTCACTGCAAGCCATTCCCGGTTTGAAAGACTATTGGGGTACCGAAACTTTCGCCACCGAAGCGCTCACGCTGGAAGCCATCAAAGCGCTCGATAAAGCCAAGCGGCTCCACCAACCCTTCTTCCTTTATATGTCGCACTACGCCATTCACGTGCCCGTGGACAAGGATATGCGGTTCTACCAAAAATACCGCGACGCGGGGCTTTCGGAAAAAGAGGCGGCTTATGCCTCGCTTATCGAAGGAATGGACAAGAGTCTGGGTGATTTGATGGAATGGCTGGAAAAGAATGAGTTGGACGATAATACCATCATCGTTTTTATGGGCGATAACGGCGGTTTGTCGTCGGAACCGGAGTGGCGCGACCTGCCGCTTCATACGCACAACGCGCCGCTCAACAGCGGAAAAGGGTCGATGTACGAAGGCGGCATCCGCGAACCGATGATCGTAAAATGGCCGGGTAAAGTGAAGCCCGCCACGCGTAACGATCAATATACCATAATCGAAGACCATTTCCCAACCTTGCTGGAAATGGCTCAGGTTGAGAAATACAAAACCAAGCAACCGATTGACGGAAAAAGTTTCGTCCCGATGCTGTTGGGCAAAACCACTAATTACAACAAACGTAGTTTAATTTGGCATTTCCCTAACCTGTGGGGCAACGACGGCCCGGGGATTGGCACCACCAGCGCCATCCGTAAAGGCGATTATAAACTGGTGTATTATTACGAAACGGGCAAACGCGAACTTTTCAATATTACGAACGATATCGGAGAAACTCGTGATTTGGCGGCTTCCAACCCGCAGCTGGTGAAAAAACTCTCGAAAGAATTAAGCAACTACCTGCGAAAAGTAAAAGCGCAACGTCCGGCGTTTAAAGCCACCGGAAAAGTGTGCCCGTGGCCGGATGAAGTGAGGGGAGTAGTTGGTAGTTGGTAGTTGGTAGTTGGTAGTGAGTAGTAGAAAATGCAAATATTCAGCAGTTGGTCAATCAATTTGGGCGCAAAGCCAATAGACAACAGCCAACAGCCTAACAGCCAATCGCTAAAATTTCACTAAGAGTGCGTGTTAAACCTTTCTTTTCGTTGGGTGTCGTAATAAGCACATTATACACTCAAAAAAGAACATTTTACCGACAAAAGTGTTAATTTTATCAATAAAGTTTAAAACCAACTCCTATGAGAAAGATATATTTTCTTTTGTGGCTCATGCTTCCGTTAATTGCATCGGCACAAGTTATTACTTACGACACCATCCGTGTTTCGCCTGACGATGAACGGAATATCTACAGAACACAACGCCCGCAACAAACTGTTCAAACGCAGCAAAACTCTCAAGTCCGTCAACGTCAGCAGCCTGTACTTTTGGACAGAGAAGCCACATCCGGTTTCGCATTCGATAAAAGCAAACTCCGTTACGGAGCCAATATCGGGTTGTCGTTGAGCCGCAATTACACCGTCTTCGGTTTAGGGCCGCAAGTGGGATATCAATTTTCCGATAACTTTATGGCGGGCGCGGGGGTAAAATATTACTATACAAAACTGCGTTCTTACGATTACGAAGTCAAGAGCAACCTGTTTGGCGTCAATACGTTTGGTTATTATTATCCTGTGCGGTTTCTGGCATTTTTTGCACAACCGGAGTTGAATTATATTTGGTCGACCTTAAAAGATAGAAAAGCTGAAATAGATGACCGCAAAGAGAGCGGATTTGTTCCTTCGTTGGTGGTGGGAGGTGGTTTGCGGTTGGGACGATCGCACATCACACTGAACTACGATTTGGCAAGGCACTCACGATCGCCTTATCCTACCGGGTTTTTCCTGGGGATATCGGCGTTTTTCTGATTCATTTTTGTTGGTTTTGCAGGGAGGCTTGCCTCCGTCATGCACGGAGGGTTACGATCGTGCAACAGGGAGGCCTGTCTCCGTATAATACGGAGGCAAGCCTCCCTGCTATGAAATAATTGCCCGCGCTTTATCTCACCACCAATGTTCTCTCAAACACATACGAACGGGGAGTTTTCAGCAATGCGCCGCCGCCGGTGCTTTGCGTTACTACCCGCACGGTGTAGTTGCCCGCGGCCAATGCCGGAATCATGGCAATAAGTTGCGAGGGTTTGTTGGTAATAACAACTTCGGCTTTTATGGCGTCGCCCGTTTCGGGAACGAACCACAGGCCGTTGGCTTCGTTGTCGCCCGCGATTTTCAGATTGGCGCCCCACAATTGGATAACGCCACCCGGGGTGAGCACGTCGTTGGTGGCGCCCGATACGGCGTCGCGCACCTCCACAATGCTGGGTTGTGGTGTAACGGCATCGGTTTTCGCGAAGCGTACTTCGCTTTCGGCCTTGCGCAACAGCGTGCCTTTGGTCAGGTTCACGTTGAGGCGGTGGCGCGAGGAGTCGAAACTGTCCATAGGCCCGTCAAACACGCCGCTGATGGAAAACGAGGTGTTGAACAGCGGCAGGTTGATGGTGCCGCCGTCTCGTACCACATCCACCACGGTTTCTTCCAGGCCGTTCATAACGGCCAACACATCGGTACGGGTGAGCAGGGTGCCACGCCGCAGGATAAGATCGATAACGGCGTTTTTGTCGTAACTGCGCGTGGGGATGGTTTGCGCCGCGTAATCGTCAGGGCGCTCGGTGAGTAGGTTTTCTACCAGGTTGTACTTTAACATAAGTGTAAATTTTAAAGGGTTAATGGAAGAGGATTAGAGCAAAGAGCAAAGAGCAAGGAATAAAGACAAAAGAAAAAAGAAGATGAAAGTTTCTTATTTCTCTTTTACAGGCGAAAGGAACTTGTCCGCCCATCGGCGGATTCGCGCGGGAGCGGGGCTTTCGGGAAGTTATGAACCTGCGCCAACGGTAGAGAGAAAAGTGCGGGCAAAGGGAAACCGAAAGGGAGCAGCGTCTCCAGGCTACTCTTTCAATTTAACTACACAATAACCCAATGTGCCTTTCTCTTGCCCGGGCTCGGCGGGAAGACGAAAAATTATCCATGCTCTTTCATATTCAACAATACCATACCCATTCTCGTCATACCCTACTACTTTTCCATGCAATGAAAATACAGACAAATACGATAAGGCTATTGATATTTTCTTGTCGGCTTCTTTTTCCGCTTGCGGGTTAATGAGTGTGAGAACCCCATCGGATTTTTTACCTGTGGTTAAAATGCCATGTTTGTATGTTTCATCAAAAGACAACAGTAGAGTCTTATCCGATTCTTTGTTTTCCCATTTAAAGGTGGCAACACTGCCTTCACGAGCAAATGTGTACATGCCTCCGTTGGAGTCGCCCTTTCTTATATTAATTTTAAGTGTTTCATCGTTTAATTCCAGGCGTGTGGTTTCGTCCTTAAGAAAATCGTAATATACATTCACGGATTTAACTCGTATGTTTGTACGGTTGTTTTCGGAATCTGATACCGTAACGGTGGTTTCGCCATTGGCATCGCCATCTAAATGCAGAAAAAGACGATTTTCGTACTTTACACCCATTAAATTGTCGGAAATCTGTGGACGCACGATTTCTTCGTTTTCTGATTTGGCTATTACTTTTGATTTGTCTCCCGCCCAATTAAATATTTCCACGGTTTTACCGTTAGGAAACACAACTTCCACATTATTGGTTTCCAATGAAATTAATACTTTTTCGTCTTTATCACAGCCCGCAAGAAGCAGTGAAAGCACAAGGAAGAAATAAAACTGTTTTTTCATATTCATAAATTTTAAATGGCATGGCAAACTTAAAGATAATAAGTAGAACGTGCAACAGGGTGTGGGCAGGGTAGAATAGATTTAACGTTACGAGAGAGTTAATTCGCTGTAAAATAATATGTTTTAATAAGCACATATAACGTTTTTAAGAATCGGGATAGCGGTTAGGCTGCGCTTTTAGAGTGAAGTTGACGGCTCTGTATTTCTTTTTACCCGCGTTGGCGGTATGCTTTTTCCAACACGGCACAAAAATCGGCGCCGGCTTCGGACAGGTTCATTTTTTTGCGGATGGCGGTACGCGCCATATTTACGGTAGCGGTTTTCTGCTTAATAAGCAACGCTATTTTTTTGGTCTGCAATCCGGCATAGGAAAGCAGGCACACTTTAAACTCGGTATCTGAAAACTGCGGATGAGTGCGCCGGAGAAATGCCGGAAGCTCGGGATACATTTCGTCGAGCGTTTGCTCCAAGGCGTCCCATACCGACGGATTATCTTTACCATAAATAACTTCATCAAATTTAGCAAGGGCTGTTTCCGTTTCAATCTTATCAAAAATCCTTAACTGAGGTTTTAGGAGCATAACCTTCTGCTGCACATCGAACTTCCACAGCAAAGCATCCCGGTGCTGTCCGGCGCTCTCTTCTGCCGGTTGTTGTTGCAGCAGGTCTTGGGTTGTTTTATCGAGCGTTTGCACAACATTCCGCAAGCTCAGCAAACGATTTTTCTGCCACAGTGTTTTGCGTAGCAGGGCAACCGCAGTCAGGCTTGCTGCCAGAAAAAGCGTTAAGAATATTATTCCAAGGCGTTGCCGTCGGAGCATTGCGTGTGCATGCAGGTTCTGTTGTCTTTCGTAATCGTATTTTTGCTGCACTTCGTAAACGGATTGTTGCAACTGCTTTTCGGTAATATCTACAATAATGTCCTTGCTTTTTTGCAAATAAGCAAAAGCGGTATTGTAATCAGCGTTTCCACGCGCGTTCTCGGCTAAAAAAGCGTAAGCGGATGCCTTGAAATAAGGATCATCTAATTTCTCTACCGATTGTCGGAGACGGTTGGTGTAGAGAGTGGCCGAATCGGTTTGTCGGGTTTCGAAATACAGTTTGGCAAAATTTAGGTAGTAGCGTGGAGTTTCTGTGGTATCGTCTTTCAATGCAAACGATTGACGCAAGTATTTCTCTGCTTCATCGTATTTCTTAGCTTCCTTATACCCCACGCTTAAGCTATGCGCCAATAAACTTTGCAATTCTCTGCTGTGGATACTTTCCGCTAATTTCAACCCGTTATGAAGGGCAACAAAGGAACTGTCTTGTTTCTCCGATAACAAAAACATTTGCCCAACAGCGACAAGACATCTTGCCTGTTTTTCCTGGGGGCTTACAGGCGATTGGCGATAGAGGTTTTCCGCCGATTTGTATTTTTCCAGTGCCTGGGCATGTAACCCTTGTTCTGCCAACAAATCGCCCATATTGTATTGCACCAATCCTTGCAAATCTACATCGTCGGTTTTTGCGGCATATCGCTCGGCATCTTTATACTGTTGCATTGCCCTGTCAAAATCTTCCTGTTCGCGATAGACGCATCCACTGTAAAAACAGGCCAGTGTGGTTTGGCGCGGGTCTTTGCCTTTTGCGATAAAGTAGTCTCTTGCCGCGAAAATAAGCGTGTCTTCAGCCACGGGGCGGTAGTTTTTGTAGCGTGCCTGCACACGCGTTACCAGGTATTGCATGTATTGCGGTTTGCGCAGGCTTGCTTCGGGATAAAAGATTGAATCAATCAAGATCATGGCGCTATCGGGATGGTTCTCCATTAGCCGTTTGGCCTGCTCCAGCAAAACAGGCGCTTGGGGCTGCGGGTTAAGGCACGAAACAAGCAACCCCGTTATCAGCAAGAACAGGGAAACACGAAGAAAGTGTTGATACCAATGTTTCATGACTCAAAGATTGCGCGTATTGAATACAAAGTTAGAAACTTTTTTGAATAATTGTCCATCAATGTCGTTTAGTTAAGCATATTGAATAATTAATATATAATCAGCTGTTTATATTTTATTTCATAACCCCTCCGCTACGCTCGTCCCCTTTGCTAAAGGGGACTATTACGCAGGTTGTTTATTTTTCCTACTTGAAATAATTCTTAGCCCGTAGCCCTCCCCTTAAGCTAAGGGGAGTACCGCCGTAGGCGGGGTGGGGTTATGGATTAATATACAGTATCTTAGTCTGATTTCTTAACTTAACGACATTGAATTGTCCATTGTCATTCGCAAGATGATGAAATATTAACAATCAATGCATAATGCAAATTAAATCAGTTGTCAATCGTCAATCGTCAATCGTAAATCCTCATCCATCACCCATCATCCCTCATTTTCACCCCGCACCTCGCATCCCGCACCCCGCACCATCACCTAATCACAATATCCCTCACAATCTCCATTCCGGCATGTTCATTCAGCTTGTCGATCAAATTTTGCTTATTCATAATCAATTCGGCACGCAACACCGATGAGGTAAGCTGAACGTGCAAGACATTTCGTTTAAAATACACGTTTTTGGTGTAATGCGCTACACCTTCGCCCAACAGTTCGCGCCACGCCGAAACGGCACGGTGTTCTGCTACCGATGTTTTTAGTTCGGGATTCTCGTTGAAGAACTCCGATAAAATATCGTTTAATTGTTGGGCGTTTCTTTT
>CAKTUP010000103.1 GCA_934621705.1 uncultured Petrimonas sp. | reverse complement strand
CCGGTATCGGTGGAAGAGGCACGAGAAGCTTTTGCCAAAGCCGAAGGTGTTGTTTTGCTCGACAATCCGGAGAAAAAAGTGTATCCGATGCCGTTGGACGCTGCCGGACAAGATCCGGTTTACGTGGGCAGGATCCGCAAAGACCTTACCAACCCCAACGGACTGACTTTTTGGACAGCCGCCGACCAGATTTGCAAAGGCGCAGCCTTAAATGCCGTGCAGATTGCAGAGTATTTGTTGAAGCAGTGAATTGAATTATAAGTATAGTGAAAAGACCGGTGGAAATCGGTCTTTTTTTGTCCCAAACGCGCCATGCGGGTTCAAACCGCAAGGCGTGTTCTGTTTCACACCAACGCCACCACAAAAAAGAAAACGATCAACCCCACGGTTATCAGTTTGATGATGAGTCCGGCAATGTAGCCAATAAATGCTCCGGTAGCATGTTTGGTGGCAAGCATAAATTTTGAACCCGATAATAATCCGCCAACTAATGCGCCGACAAACGGGCCGAAAATAATTCCCCACGGCCCCAGAAAAAAACCAACTAACAATCCGATTGTCGCTCCCCAGACCACTTTCTTGTTTCCGCCCATTTTTTTGGTTCCCCACATTGGCAAAATATTGTCTAAAATGGTTACGACGATGGTGATAATTCCCAAAATAACGATTACTACCCACGAAATATTGTCTTTTACCGAAGGTACGAATTTAAGAATGAGAAGTCCCGCCCACGAAAGCGGAACGCCGGGCAATATCGGCGCAACCGTGCCTACGGCGCCAACGATAAGGCAGATTACGGCAAGGGCAATTAACAAGGGTTCGGGCATGGGTTATTCGTTTTCATCGTGATGATGGTCGTGCTGCAATAGCACCCGATGCGGCAGCGAACCGTGTCCGAGTATCTCGATGGGACACGAATCATAAGCTCCCATAAGCCATTCCTGCGAAATATTGCTGCCGCTGTGGTAATGCAGGTTCTGATTGACGCAGGCAATGTTTTTCACCTGCGCAATTATGGTTCCTACGTCGTGCGAAACCAGCACGATAGCGATGTCGCGATTAATTTCGTCGAGAAGTTTGTAGAAGTTGGTTTCGAAAAGTTTGTCCACGTACGAGCTGGGTTCATCCAAGATGATGAGTTTGGGATTATCGATAATGGCACGCCCCAGCAACACGCGCTGCAACTGCCCGCCCGAAAGCTCGCCGATTGCTCTGTTCAAAAGGTTTTCAACGCCCATTTTTTCGGCAATCGGTTGTACTTTTCGTTTGTCTTCGGTTGTGTATCTTTTGATGAATTTCCCGCGAAGCGTTAATCCCGACAAGATAACTTCGTGCACACTGATGGGAAATTTTTTATCGATTTGGTTTATCTGCGGCAGATAACCGATATTGAGATGGTTTACTTTTTTTCCTCCATCGAAAAAAGTGATATTGCCCGATGCCGGCTGTATCAATCCCAAAATTGCTCTAAGCAAGGTGGTTTTTCCACCGCCGTTTGGCCCGATAATGCCCAGAAAATCGTTTTCGAAAACGGTAAGCGAAACGTTTTTCAGCACATCGGGTTTGTTCTCGTAACCGACGTTCAGGTTTTGTATTTCAATGATCGGACTCATTTTTCCTGATCGGCTAAAATTTGCGCAATGCGGATCAATTCTTCGTCCCATTCGTAAGCCAACGGATTTATGGTGTGCGACTTGGCTCCGATTTCTCTGGCGATAACTTCGGTGTTTTTTACATCGAATTCCTGCTGAATGAAAACGGTTTTAATATTTTCGGATTTCGCCAAATCAACCAACTCCCTCATTTGAGCGGGCGATGGATTTTTTCCTTCGAACTCGATGCTGTGCTGCTCCAAATCGTAATCGCGGGCAAAATAAGCCAGCGCGGGGTGATAAACGATAAAGCTTCGGGAGGGAATATCGCGCAGCAACCGGGTTAAAACAGAGTCGGTTTCGGTGATTTCTTGTGTCAGTTTTTCGAAATTGGCACGGTAAAAATCTGCGTTCTCAGCATCCAGTTCCACCACAGCGTTCAGCATATTTTGCGAAAAAAGAACCGCATTTTTTGCCGAACTCCACACGTGCGGGTCGGCGGCATCGGCGTGGTCATGGTCGTGATGCGCATCGCCGTGCGAATGATCGTGATGTCCGTGTCCGCCATAAACCGGTTCAATTCCCGAAGAGCAATCCACGATTTTCAAACCGGGATTATTTTCCGAAAGCTTGCCTGTCCACACGTTTTCGTAACCCAGAAAACCCACCTTAAAATACGCCTGGCTGTTTCCCAGCTTTATCATCGCCGATGGCGAAGGCTCGTAGGTTTCGGGGCTCGAACCCGGAGGAACCAGCGTATTTACCTGAAATTTATCGCCCACTATTTGTTCCAAAAAGTAGCGTTGTGGTTCAATGGTCACCGTCAGCACGTTTGTATCCTTATCGCGGCCGGCATTGCAGGCAAGCAGCAGGAACGAAAACGCGAGCGCAAAAATGTACTTGTTCATTCTGTCCGAATTAATTGTTTTTTGGAAAATCTGTTACAAAATTAAGATAAATAGCGCAACAGGAACGTTATAAACAAAGATTTTCTACTTTTGTTTGCTGATATAGGTTGATATGAATATCGAATTTGAAATTACCGAAGACGGTTCGCACACGCTTTTTGTGTCCGGGCTGAACGAGCATTACCATTCTACGCATGGCGCCATTCAGGAATCGATGCACGTGTTTGTTGATGCCGGATTACGGCATTGTGTGAAAAGCGAAATTAAGGTGCTGGAAATCGGTTTCGGAACCGGATTAAATGCATTTCTGACGTTGCTGGAAACCGAAAAATCAAGCCGAAAAATCGATTTTACTTCACTTGAACTTTATCCCCTTTCAATAACTGATGCGGAGAAGTTGAATTATGCCGGATTAATTGATCCGTCGAAAAAAGATGTTTTTGAGAAACTGCACAAAGCGAAATGGGAAGTGTGGAACCAGATAACGCTTTATTTTTCGCTGCTGAAAATGAAGTTCGATTTCAGTAAACCGACGGACTTTTGTCCTGAAAATCAATTCGATGTGATCTTTTTTGATGCTTTTGCTCCCGAAAAACAACCCGAAATGTGGACGCAGGAAATCTTTGATAAAATCTATTCCGTTTCTTCCGAAAATGCCATCTTGACAACATATTGCGCCAAAGGCGTGGTGAGAAGAATGTTGCAGGCTGCCGGTTTCGTGGTGGAAAGATTGCCTGGACCGCCCGGAAAACGGGAAATACTGAGGGCACGGAAATAAAAAAACCGCCCGGAGGCGGTTTGCATCAATACTTGGAAATGACCCGGATGTTTATCTTGTGCGGGAGATTGTCCGTTTCGGGAGCGAAGATTTCGAGCAACACGTCCATATCTTTTGTGTTCCACGAGTTTACATCGGAGTTTCCCAAAAATCGTCCGTTCTCATCGCGAACAGCAACGTTTCGATGCGACTGGTGTTTGGAATTCGTTATTTTGTCCAATCCACCGGTAATATTTCTGAAATCGTTCAGTAAATCAACCCGTTGCTTATCTGTTTTGTAGGCAAATTCGTATAAAATATCTCCTTTTCCGGCCTTGATGTTATCGGGCTTTTTGCCGATTGTCTTTTGCGCGTATCGCAACACCTGATCTTCTTTCGATTTGGCGCACGAAACCAAAAAAGTCAACGCCAGCAACAAGTAAACTGCTCGTTTCATCCGTTAAATTTTTCTGAGTTGATATTGCGAAGCATATTCGGCATCAGCCACATTTCCTTCCGGATCGGACAAAATAACGCTTCCGTTATCCACTCTGTAATAGGTTTTTATCCCTTTTTTATCGGTCAGCTCAATTACGTTGTCGTTAATAACGGTGTACCTGCCCTGATCCTTAAAAGATCCTTGCTTATTGCCTTGATATTCACGAGTGAGAACAAAAGTCTCATCGGAATTAATGGTCAGGTGCATGGCAATTCCGGCCGTATTTGGCGCAGGAATAACTCCTTCGTATGTTCCGTGTATATCGGTTACAGAACCTTGTTCATTTTCCGTTATCGTAGGAATGTTGCTTTGATCAGCCGTTTGTTGGTTGCCGCAGCTTGCTAAAAAAATCACAAGCGCAGCCAGTGCAATAACTTTTATTGTTTTCATAATTTTGTTGTTTTTGATAATCTTACAATCTTTGTACATTAATAACAACAAAAGTATGCGGTTTGTTTCAATTGGCATACTGCTCAAAGGCTTAGTGAGGAAAAATTACACAAACAAACGATTGCATGGATAGGAACAGGTGATATTTCTTACACTTTCACTTCCAAAATATCGCGCAAATCGGTGGTATATTTCTTCGAAAGGTGTTCCTGATGCATCTTAAACATACGGGCATCTTGTGAGGCCAGCCTCACACCTCCGGATGTTGAAAACTGATTGATCGCGTCAATGGTGTGCATCAGTTTTTTGTGCCGGGAATCAGAATTCATTTCGGAGAAAAGATAAGGCTGATGCTCTTCCTCGTCGATAAAATTATAAAGCGTTACGCCGGCTCTCTTGTAATGACGGTTTTTTTCGTAAATTTTTTTCAGTCCCGAGACGGCGAAATCAACCAGCTCCAGTGTTGACGAAGTAGGAAAGGGAAGCCGTACTTCCACGCTTCGCGAAAGGGCTTCTTCGGTGTCTTTAAAATAATTGGTCTGCACAAACACCATCAACCGGCTGCACAGCGATTGTTGTTTTCTTATTTTCGATGCGGCCATTGAGGTGAATGTAACCACACGTTCCTTTATCTCATCCCACGTTTCGTATTCCTTTTCAAAGGTTCGGGTAACCGAGTAGCTTTTACTTTTCTCTTCTTCCACAAAATCGATACAGCGTATTCCATTCAACTCCCGTTGCAGGTTCACGCCGGTGATGGTCATATTTTTGCGCACCCACGACTCGGACATTTCTGCAAAATCGATAGCTTTGTACACACCGGTTGCTTGAAGTTTAGCAGCATTGCGTCTGCCTATACCCCAAACGTCTTCAACAGGAAGCCATTTGAGGGCTTTCAGCCGCTTTTCATTCGAATCGATAACATAACTGCCTCCCGTTTGCGAAGGGAATTTTTTAGCGATACGATTGGCAATTTTTGCCAGCGCTTTCGTAGGAGCAATCCCAACACTGATGGGGATTCCGGTCCAACTCCACACGTGCTCTTTCATCTGTAATCCATACTCCTTCAGGTTTGTTTCAAAACCCGAAAAATCGAGAAAACACTCGTCAACGGAATATACTTCCTGTCGAGGCGTGTAGGTCGATAAAATACTCATCACCCTGCGGCTCATATCGCCATATAAGGCAAAGTTTGCCGAATACACAGCCACATTGTTTTTCCTGAACAATTCCTGCGCCTTAAAAGCCGGAATTCCCATTTCGATACCCGCTTTCTTGGCTTCGTTGCTGCGTGCGATAACGCATCCGTCGTTGTTGGAAAGCACAACCACAGGCCTGTTGTTAAGCGAGGGATTGAATACCCTTTCGCACGAAGCGTAAAAGTTATTGCAGTCGATAAGGGCGATCATGAATGCTTGCGGATTGAATAGGTTACGATACCCCACACAACGAGGGTATTTTCCGATGTGATTTCGATAGGTTTATAAGCCGCGTTTGACGGCATAAGCATACACATACCGTTTTCAAGGTGTATGCGTTTCACGGTAAATTCGCCTTCCAGATAGCAGAGGGCAATTCTGCCGTGCGACCATTTTTCTCCCTTGTCAACAACCAGCAGGTCGCCATCGTTAAAATCTTCGAGCATGGAATTCCCTCGCACGCGTGCATAGAAAGTGGCTTCCGGATGCCTGATAAGCAGTTTGTTGATATCGATGCGTTCGCTCACGAAATCATCTACGTTGGAAAACGGGCCTGCTGCCACATTGCCTGCCAACGGAATTTCCACTTCCGAAAACTCCGGTTTGTAGATTTCCAATTGCTCGGATGTAAACACTTTTTTCATCCTGCAAATGTAATAGAAAAAGGACAACTAACCATGCAAAAATCCCACCTATTCCTCGAATAAGTGGGATGCGATTATCTGTTGATTATTGCGGAAAGAGAGGATTATGAACCTTTTCTCCTTATGTCTTAATAATCAATCGATTATATTTTTTCAAAATGTCATAAGTTACGAATTAGCGAAAGGTTATTAATTCCCTTTTTTGCCACTCTTGGCTGCTATTTGTCTGCCTATCTCTTGGGTGCAAAGATACGACATCTTTTTAAATAAACAACTATTCTGAACAATAATGCTTTAGCCTTAGGTGCAAGGTGCAAGTCTATCTATATATAGATACTTGCACCTTGCACCTAATTGTGTCTTGCTTTTTTATTATCAGACAGGGTTTTAGAGAAAAAAGATCGTAATCAGGTAGGGTATTCGTATCTTTGTGCGGTATAATAGTAAAACAAAGTCCGGTTGGATGTTAAGCAAAGCAGAATTTAAGCAATTATTCGACAACTATTTCGACACGATAAGAAGTTTTATCTTCTACCGTTGCGGCAATATAGACATGGCTTCGGACATGGCACAGGACGTTTTTATGAAGGTTTGGGAAAAACGGGAGCAGTTGAGCAACCATAATCTAAAGTCATTACTTTATAAAATGGCAAATGATATGGTTATCAGCAATTATAGGAAAGACACTACCCGTATGGATTTTGAACAAAGCATGACCGCTTTCAATGACAGCCCGTTATCGCCCGAAGATGAATTGGCTTTTGAAGAACTGTCTTCGTCTTATGCCAAAGCATTGGAGCAAATGCCCGAAACACAACGGGTCGTTTTCCTGATGAGCCGAAATGATGAGCTTAAATACAGTGAGATTGCCGAGTGTTTGGATATAGGAGTGAAAGCTGTCGAAAAGCGAATGAGTGCTGCATTGCAATATCTTAGGACTGAATTACTATAATCGTAGAAAAAATGAAACCGAAAGATGTAAAGATTACCCCGAAGTGGAGTAAAAGTAAAGACGAAATATGGAATGACGTTTTTTCTGACCTTGAAGAAACAAACACTCCAAAAGTTAA
>CAKTUP010000102.1 GCA_934621705.1 uncultured Petrimonas sp. | reverse complement strand
CAGTTTTCCTTTATGTTTTACAACACCGAAAATTTTTACGATACCATCGACGATCCCGATATAATGGACAGCGAGTTCACTCCGAAAGGAAGATTAAGATGGGACGAAAAGAAATTTAACGACAAAATCGATAAGTTAACATTTGTTATTCAAGACATTGTAAAACCGCAAATTCCCGATATTATCGGCCTGGCTGAAATCGAAAACAAGAACGTAATGATGAGTATCCTCGACGGATTGCACAGAAAAGGGATGAATCATTACAGCTTCGTTCACTACGACAGTCCCGATGAACGTGGCGCCGATGTAGCTCTGATTTACAACACGCAATCGTTTATCGTGCTCGAATCCACGCCTGTTGTCGTGCATCTTCCGGGAATTGAAGACCGCACACGGGATATCCTTTACGTAAGGGGAAAAAGTACGTTTGATGAAGTTTTCCATATTTTCATCGTACATTTTCCGTCACGGCGGGAAGGCACCGACAGATCGGAACGAAGACGCTACTTCGTGGCAAGCGAATTGCACAACGCCGTTTACAAAGTGCTGAGCCAAAATCCCGATGCGAATGCAATTATAATGGGCGATTTTAACGATACGCCGGACGATAACAGCATCGACGAAGTGCTGGGAGCACAAAAAACGTTCGATGATATCGTCAACCTCAAACTGTATAACCTGATGTATCCCCGCCATAAAAAAGGCATCGGCTCAACGTATCACAACGGCTGGCTGTTGTTCGACCAGTTTATCGTTTCGGGCAATATGCTGCTCTCCGAAAAGTTCGACTGCAAGCCGGAGTACGCCGATGTCTTCAACCCGAAATACTTGCTCCATTTCGACAAAAAAGGGCGCGTAAATATCAACAGAACCTACCGCACCCATTACACGGGCGGCTACAGCGATCATTTGCCCATCTACCTGAAAATCCGCACCAAATAAGTTTATTTTCACTCCATTAACATCTTGTTAATACGTTAGCACCTTCTTTTTTTGTATATTTGCACCCGCAAAATACGAAAGATGGATTTTAAGTACGACATAATTGTGGTGGGCGCCGGACACGCCGGATGCGAAGCGGCCGCGGCAGCAGCTAATTTGGGTTCAAAAACATTGCTCATAACAATGGATATGAACAAAATTGCCCAAATGAGCTGTAATCCTGCTGTGGGCGGCATTGCAAAAGGGCAGATCGTGCGCGAAATTGACGCGTTGGGCGGACAAATGGGTATTGTGAGCGATAAAACCGCGATTCAATTCCGAATGCTCAACCGTTCAAAAGGCCCAGCTATGTGGAGTCCCCGCGTGCAAAACGATCGCGCAAAATTCATCGACACGTGGCGGTCGATCATCGAAAATACGCCCAACCTGTATATGTGGCAGGATACCGTAACGCACCTTTTTTTCGAAAACGGCGCGGTGACGGGTGTAAAAACCCGTATGGGAGTTGAGTTTTTTGCAAAATCGGTTATCCTCACCAACGGAACGTTCCTCAACGGATTAATCCACATCGGCAAAGTGCAGATTGGCGGCGGACGAATGTCGGAGCCGGCTTCTTTCGGGATGACGGAGCAATTGCAGGATATCGGGTTTGTTACAGATAGAATGAAGACCGGCACACCCGTGCGCATAGACGGCAGAACCGTTGATTTTTCGCTGATGGAAGAACAACCCGGAGACGAAGATTTTCATAAATTCTCTTACCTGGATGACGTTCAGCGCGAACTCAAACAACGCAGTTGCTGGATAACCTACACATCGGACGAAGTGCACGATTTGCTTCGCAAAGGATTGCACGATTCGCCGCTCTACAACGGACAGATCCAGAGTATCGGGCCACGTTATTGCCCGAGCATTGAAACAAAAATCGTTACATTCTCCGATAAAACAAGCCACCAGCTTTTCCTTGAACCCGAAGGCGAAACCACGCACGAATACTACCTCAACGGCTTCTCCTCTTCCCTACCCCTGCAAACGCAGCTGGAAGCGTTGCAAGCCGTTCCGGCTTTCAGAAACGTGCATATTTTCCGTCCGGGATACGCTATCGAATACGACTTTTTCGATCCTCGCCAATTGAATCCGACACTGGAAACAAAGCTGGTAAAAAACCTGTTTTTTGCCGGACAGATCAACGGAACAACCGGTTACGAAGAAGCGGGCGGACAAGGCATAATCGCGGGAATAAACGCCCACATCAACTGCCACGGCGGAAATTCTTTCACGCTGCGCAGGGACGAAGCCTACATCGGCGTACTTATCGACGATCTTATCACAAAAGGCGTGGACGAACCGTATCGGATGTTCACTTCCCGCGCGGAATACCGCATCCTGCTCCGCCAGGACAATGCCGATGAGCGGCTCACGCAGCGCGCCTACGACCTTGGTTTGGCAACTTCCAAAAGAATGGTTTTACTGGAAGAAAAACGGAATGAAGTGCAAAAAATCATCGATTTCGTCAGCAATTTTTCCATCAAAGCAGACCGAATTAATCCGTATTTGGAAACGCTGAACACCGCTCCGCTTAAACACGGCGTGAAACTTATCGACCTTCTTACGCGTCCGCACATCGACTTAGGAGTGATGGCAAAAGAAATAACTCCGCTAAGGGAATTGCTGTCAAACATCCAAAACCGAAGTGAAGAAATCATAGAATCCGCCGATATCAAGATTAAATACGAAGGCTACATCAAACGCGAAAAGCTGATGGCCGACAAAATAAACCGGTTGGAAGATATCCGGATTAAAGACAAATTCAACTACAACGGCATACAATCGCTGTCCACCGAAGCGCGGCAAAAACTAACAGCCATCAACCCCGAAACCATTGCCCAGGCCAGCCGCATCCCGGGAGTTTCGCCGAATGACATATCGGTTTTGCTCGTACTTTTGGGCAGGTGAAATTACAAATGTTTCACGTGGAACATTTCGAAATAAACGCACATTTATAATTATACAACAATAATGAGTATCGAAACATTAACCGCTGCAGTCAGAAATATTCCTGACTTTCCAATCAAAGGAATTCAATTCAAAGACATCACAACTTTATTTCAATCCCCAACGCATTTGAAAGAGTTGTCGGATATTCTTTACGAAAAATACAAAAACAAGGGCATTACAAAAGTGGTGGGCATTGAGTCACGCGGCTTTTTTCTGGGACCGGAGTTGGCAATCAGACTGAACGCAGGATTTGTCCCTATCCGTAAACCGGGAAAACTTCCTTACAAGGTTATCGAAGAAAAATACACCAAAGAATACGGCGAAGACGCCATTCAGATTCACGAAGATGCATTGTCGGAAGATGACGTTGTGTTAATTCACGACGATTTGCTGGCAACCGGCGGCACAATGGTGGCTGCTCATAAACTGGTGAAGAAAATGAAAGTGAAGAAAATCTATATCAATTTTCTTATCGAACTGGAAGTGCTCAGCGGCCGCGCATTATTCCCCGACGACGTGGAATTGGATACAATTCTTAAGTTCGAAATATGATACAGGAAATACGCGATACACTAAAAATAATTCCTCAAGGGCCGGGCTGTTACCAATTTTTAGATGAAAAAGGAAAGATCATCTACGTGGGTAAAGCCAAAAATTTGAAGAAAAGGGTATCGTCGTATTTCAACAAAATTCAGGACAATCCCAAAACGCGCATCCTTGTCCGCAATATCCGGCAGATAAAATACATCGTGGTTAATACGGAAGAAGATACTTTTCTTCTCGAAAATAACCTGATAAAGGAACTCAAGCCGCGATACAACGTGATGCTGAAGGACGATAAGTCCTACCCTTCTATCGTTATCACTAATGAGTATTTTCCACGGGTTTTTAAAACACGGAACATCGTAAAAGACGGCTCGAAATATTTTGGGCCCTACACTTCCGTTGTTGCTGTTGACGCGCTTATCGATGTTATCCGGAAAATATACAAGGTAAGAACGTGCCGGCTGAATCTGACTCCCGAAAACATTGCCGCCGGGAAATTCAAGGTTTGCCTCGAATACCACATCAAGCGATGCGATGCGCCCTGCGTTGGATTTCAATTGATGGAAGAGTACAACAAAAACATTGCTGAAATCACCGAAATTCTGAAAGGGAATATCTCTCTTATCGAGAAACAAATTATCGATGAGATGCAACATTGCTCCGATAATCTCCGATTTGAAGAAGCCCAACAACTAAAGGAAAAACTTGCTTTGATACGGAATTTCAGGGAAAAATCGCAAGTGGTGAGTAACGTTCATTACAACCTGGATGTGTACGGTTTTGCTGAAGATGAAAACTCAGCCTACATAAATTACCTGCACGTGGTGAACGGCGGCGTTATTCAGGCATACACTTTCGAATACAAGAAGAAGCTCGACGAAACACCCGAAGAACTCTTGGGCTTGGGAATTGTGGAAATGCGCCAGCGCTTCGGAAGCGAATCGAAGGAAATTGTTGTTCCGTTTATTCCCGATTTGAAGTTGACGGGCGTGGAATTTTCCGTACCTCAACGCGGCGATAAAAAGAAACTTCTTGAACTTTCAGAGAAAAATGTAAAGCAGTACAAAATCGATAAACTGAAAAAGGCGGAAATGTTAAATCCGGAACAACGCACCACGCGAATTTTAAAAACCGTTCAAAAAGATTTGCGATTAAAAGAAATTCCGTGGCATATCGAGTGTTTCGACAATTCGAATATTCAGGGCACAAATCCGGTGGCGGCGTGCGTGGTTTTTAAAAAGGCGAAACCGGCAAAAAAAGATTACAGACATTTTAACATTAAAACCGTTACAGGGCCCGATGATTTCGCATCGATGGCCGAAATTATTCATAGACGCTACTCTCGCGCGCTTAACGAAGGCTCTCCCCTGCCCCAACTCATTGTAATTGACGGCGGTAAAGGCCAACTTCACGCTGCAGCAGATTCGCTTCAGAAAATCGGCTTGTACGGAAAAATCGCCATTATCGGCATCGCGAAGCGATTGGAAGAAATTTATTTTCCCGAAGACTCCGTTCCGCTCTATATCGACAAAAATTCCGAAACGTTAAAACTCATTCAGCAACTCCGAGACGAAGCCCATCGATTCGGGATCACTCATCACCGAAACCGGAGAAGCAAATCGCAGGTAACTTCGGAACTTGATCAAATTAAAGGAATCGGAAAAGAGACCAAGAAAAAACTTCTTACACATTTCAAAAGCATCAAGCGGATAAAAGAAGCCGGCGAAGAAGAAATAATTTCGGTTATCGGAAAAAGCAAGGGCCAATTGATTATCGACTATTTTAAAAAGTAAAAGAAATGCGTTTACTAATTCAACGGGTATCAGAAGCATCGGTAACGATTGACAGAAAGGTAAAAAGCAGCACCGGAAAAGGGCTATTGGTCTTCCTCGGTATCGAAGACAGCGACACTGAAGAAGATATCGATTTTTTGTGCAAAAAGACCGTTAATTTGCGTATATTTGACGATGAAAACGGAGTAATGAATAGATCGGTGTTGGAAACCGGTGGAGAGATTCTGGTAGTTTCGCAGTTTACGTTGCACGCAAGCACCAAAAAAGGAAACAGGCCATCGTATATCAAGGCGGCAAAGCCGGAAGTTTCCATTCCGCTGTATGAGCAATTTTGCCAAGCGTTGTCGGAAATGCTCGGAAAGCCCATTCAAACCGGCGAATTTGGCGCCGATATGCAGGTAGAGTTGATAAATGACGGGCCCGTTACCATTTGGATAGATTCGAAAGTAAAAGAATAACCATAACCGTCTGACCGATTACCGGTCTGACGGATAAAAACGCACATTTATGACCCTTCAGGAAGCTCAGCAACAAGTGGATACGTGGATTAAAACCCACGGAGTTCGCTATTTCAGCGAACTCACCAATATGGCCATTCTCACCGAAGAAGTGGGCGAATTGGCACGAATTATGGCGCGTACTTATGGCGACCAATCGTTCAAACAATCCGATTTATCAAAAAATCTTGCCGATGAAATGGCAGACGTCTTGTGGGTGTTGCTTTGTCTTGCCAACCAAACCGACGTGGATTTAACAGAAGCAATGCAAAAAAATATAGAGAAGAAAACGAAAAGAGACAGTACAAGACACAAGGAAAATTTAAAACTATAATAAAATAACTGTTAATATATTTAATTTAACTATTAATTAAATAAGTTGAATATAAAAAATAAAAACTTATCTTATTGACTATATGAATACTACAAGCAAATACGCAGATGTATTGAAAAAACATCCGTTTTCCAATTCTGATGAACGAATAACAGAAAAGGCGAACAAAATTATTGCGGATAAATTCAACGAAAACAACACGCAGGATGTGTATAAAAAAATCTACTCCTGCATCGATTTAACCACGCTCAACACCACAGATTCCAAAGAAGATGTGTGGAAGTTCACGGAAAAGGTAAATGTTTTTGAAGACAATAATCCCGAAATGCAGAACGTGGCCGCCATTTGTGTCTTTCCCAACTTCGCCAAAACCGTAAAAGAAGCGCTGACTGTTGACGTGAAAATCGCGTGCGTGTCGGCGGGATTTCCGGCATCGCAAACGTTTACCGAAGTGAAAATCGCCGAAACGGCCCTTGCCGTTGCCGACGGAGCAGACGAGATAGACGTAGTGCTCAACCTGGGACTGTTTCTGGATAAAGAGTATCAGGAATTGTGTGAAGAGCTGACAGAAATTAAGGAAGTGTGCCGCGGAGCAACGCTGAAAGTAATCCTCGAAACCGGAGCGTTAAAATCGGCAGAAAACATTCACAAAGCTTCCATCTTATCGCTATATTCCGGCGCCGATTTCCTGAAAACATCCACCGGAAAAGTATATCCGGGCGCCTCTCTCGAAGCGGCTTATGTGATGTGCAACGCCATAAAATCGTACTACGAAAAAACCGGAAATAAGGCCGGATTTAAAGTTTCGGGCGGGGTGGCTTCGGTGGAAGACGCAGTGAAATATTACACCATCGTACGTGAAATTTTGGGCGAAGAATGGTGCTCCCCCACTCTATTTCGCATTGGAGCCAGCCGACTGGCGGATGCGTTGCTGAATGAAATAAAAGACAAATAAATAAAAAAAAATTTACAATGAAATTAAACATTCTAGCATTTGTTTTAGCGATTGGACTTTTATCAATCGGATCATATGCTCAGGAAAACAAAGCCGTATCGCCCCGACGGGGACTACCGTACTGGCAAGACG
>CAKTUP010000101.1 GCA_934621705.1 uncultured Petrimonas sp. | reverse complement strand
TGCACCGTCCATCCGAAAACCTGCGAATAAAAATCTTTCAATTCACCCGCATTTTCTACTGCGATATCTGTCCACATGTTCATACGTTGTTATTTTACTGTATTTTTTAATATTTGCATATCTATTTTTTTCATCTTCAACACCTCATCCATCACTTTAGGAAATACGCTGCCATAAAAATCGGCCATTTCGCGGGCGTTGTTATTGCACCAAATGCACGGATAAATGGAGTTGTTCATCTTATTTTTTCTTTTTTATTTCGTTGGATGTTGCTTTGTAGAGAATGATTTTGCGGAGCAGTTCCATCGGAAGCGGCTTGTTGTAAGGCAATTGAATGGTTCCTTTGGTGGTTTTGTATTCCGACAGCTCGTCTTTGAACGCCAGGTTTGCTTCGGGCGTGGCGTAAAATCCGATGTGGTTTTTGAACGCGGCAAAATACACCAGAATTTTCCCGTTGTACTTAAAGGCCGGCATTTGGTAACTGATAGTTTCGACGGCTTCGGGGATGGTGTCGTGAACCAGTTTCCGAATCGACTTTAGTTTTTCCTGCACATCGGGAGCGAATCCGGCGATGTATTGGTCGATGTTTTCGGGTTTGATGTCTTCCATTTCTTACCTGCTTTCGGCGTATTTTTTGAAATTATTCAATATATTTTGCCACCCTTGTTGCTGTATTTCGGGTGGAGTTTCAGCATCAGCTTCAAATATCTCTGTAACTAACGTTCCTTCTGAATCTTCTTCAAATGTTGCCGAAACCTTTCGACCATCATCCAATGTATAATTAAACCCTTTCAATTGTTCGATTTCAGTAAACACTCCGGAAAAATCGAATCCGACACCTCCATCTTTCGACTCCATGCGAAGCGTGAACTTTCCACCTTCACGAAAATCACTTTCTGCCTTGGGCAATGCCAGTCGGGAAGAGCAAAATTCCATCCTGTAATGTGTTCGGGAAGATTAAAATAATCCCAAGCGGCTTCTTTAGGAACCTTCACAAATACACTCACTTTTATTTTTTGTGTCATAACTTGTTTATTTAATTTTTGGAGTTAATAATATTTATCTATCCCGCCGTGACCGATTATTTTTTTATTTTGTTTAGTCATTTTCAGCAGATTGGCTAAGCGTTTTTCGAAAAATTCGGGACGGTTTCGCGAATCGTGAACGAACGCTACCCGTATTCGCTTGTAGGATTCGGAGAATTGTTGAAAGTTTTGCCACGTTTCTTCGTCGGCTTGCAATGCTGTGATTATATCTGACGGATAAACAAACTTTTCCGATAAAATGTTTGTTACTTTTTGGTGAATTTCAGGGTGTAGCAAATTATTTTCGGCGAGCCACCGCAAGCGCTCTTTGTTGGGCTGCGAATAGGAGCTTTTGGGATTTCGGGGCGTGAAACGCTGAGCGGCGTGCGTTTCGTCGTATTTTTTCATCGTGCTGTCGATCCAACCGAAACAGAGCGCCTCTTCCACGGCGTCGTTGTACAAAATGCACGGTTTTCCGGTGGATTTGTTGGGATAAATGAGCCAGATTTCTTTTTCCGTACGGAAATTTTCCGACAACCATTCGCGCCACGGTTGGCGGGAAGCGAAATATAGGGCGGTGGTGATTTGCATTTTACAACGAGATTAATCGATTTTTCAAACCCATAGGTTGCCCCTATGGCTATTGTTATTTAATCCATTCGGTTTGAGTAGTTATGTGATATTTCTGAAATCGCACGTTACGTTTTTAACCCATCGGGTTAAACTAAAATAGCCGTATGTGAAACGTACGGACAGGAGAATGAATACAACATTCGCAACCCTGCAAAGGGTTGAACATATTACAATAAATATCTTTCATCAAAATCAACCCCGTTTTCTTCCAACAAACGCCGAAATTCTTCCTTGAAATTTTCCGTTTTATGGTGTTCTTTTTGATTGCGTATGTAATTCATAATCATCTCTTTTTCGCGAATTGAATAGGTGAATGCGCCGTATCCGTTTTGCCAGGCCTCGAAATCGGGAAACTTTCCGCTTTCTTTCATCCACAAATTGCTTGCTACTTTAATGTCTTTTACAAAATCGCTCAAACAAACGCTTGGGTGCAAATCCGAAAAAATATGCAGATGGTCAGACGTCCCACCAATGCGGTATAACGTGCATTTTTTATTTTTGATAACACCCCAAATGTATTTGTACAAATCGGTTTCGTGTTGTTCGATAATTGCAGGGACCCTGTCTTTTGTACTAAATACGATTTGGTAGAAAATTTGACGGAAATTACTCATTGTTTCGGTATTTTGTTCAACCCTTACAGGGTTGGTGGGTGAATATTGTCATTTTTTCCATAGGTTACACCTATGGCTATTGTTGTTTAACCCTTGCGGGTTGATATGGGATGTATTACCCTTTCCCGTTTGGGTTGAATAGCTGAATGGTTAATATTTATATATGCAATGATTTAACGTTTATAGGGAAATATTGTTTTGACGTTTTTGTAGTTACGGATGATTAGATAAAATGATGAACTAAATAGCCCGAAAGGGCTGAACAACAATAGCCGTAGGTGAAACGTACGGACAGGTGAATGAATGCAGTCTTCGCAACACTGCAAGGGTTGAATTTTTCCGTTTCAACCAAAACCGTGAATTCTTAATGTGTGCCCAATTCAACCATTTTTAACAACGTTTTAAAATTCCGCGTAAATATTTATGTATACAATAATTTAACGTTTATAGGGAAATATTGTTTCGATTTTTTCGGTTACTGAACACAAGAGAGATGTTAGACAAGACGATAAACTAAATTGCCCGAAAGGGCTGAACAACAGTAGCCGTATGTGAAACGTACGGACAGGTGAATGAATGCAGTCTTCGCAACCCGCAAGGGTTGAATTTTTCAGTTTCAACCAAAACCGTGAATTCTTAGTATTTCACCAATTCAACCATTTTACTCAACGTATTAAAATTCCGCGTGGTCGTATCTATCTTTAATTTCCGTTCGAGAAAATTGTTGTTGAGTTTGGTTTTGGCGGCGCTGCCGGGAATAAAAAGATAGATGGCGTGCGGCGTGAAAATGAACTTGTCTTCGCCGAAATCCTGTGATTGTAGAACGGACACGAGTTTTTCGTCGGGAATATTGTTGAAAAGCGTGAAGAAGACGCGGGAAATATCGTAGCCGTTTCCGAAAGGGTTGTTCGCCAGCGCGGTTTGGATTTCGACAGGAGTTTTCACGATAATTTTTAAATCGGCGCCGATATTTTCCTTGATGATTGTGTTCACTTTTTCTGCGATGGCCGTAGCCGGAAGTTCGGAGTCGAGAATTACGTTTCCGCTTTGAATCCACGTTTGCACGTTTTCGAAGGCTTTATCTTTGGAAAGAAATTGGCGAAGCTGCGCCATCGGTACGCGGTTTTTTCCGGTGGGCGTTACGCCACGAAGAAGGACGATGAATGTGTTCATACGTTAAATTTCATCCGTCAGATCGGTAATTGGTCAGACGGATTGGTTATTATCTTTTTCTTTTTTTATCTTCCTTTTCCTTGATGGCTTTGAGCGAAGCTTTAAAGGCTTTTTCCGATGTGTCGTACTGAAACTCGTGTCCGGCATCCTGAATTTTTTGACCAGAAATACGACTTCCGCCCAAGATCATATCGGCGGCTTCGCCCATAATCAAACGCATAAAAAACGCCGGAACGTGGGGCATAAAAAACGGCCGTCGCATCACTTTTGCCAGCGCGTGCATAAAATCGGCATTGTTGATAAATTGCGGAGCCACAGCATTGTATGCGCCTTGCATACTTGTGTCTTCGATGGCTTTCAGGTACAATTGGCAAAGGTCTTCGATATGAATCCAACTCATATACTGATTGCCGCTTCCGATGGGCGCTCCCAACCCAAACCGGGTGGGTAGAACCATTTTGCGGAAGGCATCGCTGTTTTTTGAAATCACAAACGCTGTTCTCAATGCTACCGTACGCACATCGAGTTCTTGTTGAAACCGGAAAGCGGCATCTTCCCACTTCCGGCAAGTGCGGCTCAGGAAATCGCTTTCAACAGAAGCATCTTCTTCCGTAAATATTTTGTCGGTGGTTTTTACGCCGTAAAATCCGATTGCAGAAGCAGAGATAAATGCGTCGATTTTTTTATCCATCGATTTAAGAGTGTCGAGCAACAGTTGCGCGGTTTGAACGCGACTTTCCACGATACTTTGCTTCTTTTGCCGTGTCCACGAATCTTCTCCCAGGTTGGAACCGGCCAAATGAATAATGACATCGGCTTGCTCAACGGCTTCTTTATCGATTTCGTTTCGCCGGTAATCCCACCGATAGCGGGGAATCTCGGCTTTTACGTATCGTTCGCGGCTGAGCCAAATCACTTTGTATCCTTTCTCGATGAGTAATCTCGACAGTTTTCTTCCTACCAAGCCCGATCCGCCCGTTATTAAAATAGTTTTCATTGTAGTGTAATCAGTTTATTAATAAACAAATAAAGACGGCAATTGGTTGCCGTCTTTATCGATAATTTTTAACAAGACGCCGCACGCGACGTCTCTACTATTTATCTCGGTAATTCCATCGGAACTTCCATCAACAATACTTCGGAGTCGTTGAGCGCTTCGAGCGTGAAATTGTCGGTATCCCAAACTCCGTAACCGTCGCGTTCGTTCAACGTTTGCTCGCCGATTTTCGCTTTGCCTTTGATGACGAAAACATATACTCCGTTTCCGTTTTTCTTCACGTCGTATTCTTTGGCAACTCCCTTGTCGAAATTGGCGATATGAAACCACGCATCTTGATGTATCCAAACTCCTTCATCGTCGTGATTGGGCGAAAGGATTTGCTGAAAATCGTTGGGTTTGGCAAAATCGGCAATATGGATTTGGTCGTATCGCGGTTTCACGCCTTTTTCGCGCGGGAAAACCCATATCTGCAAGAACTTAACGGGACGATCTTGATTGGCGTTGAATTCGCTGTGCGTAATTCCTGTTCCGGCCGACATTACCTGCACATCGCCCTTGCGGATGATGCTGCCGTTGCCCATACTGTCGCGGTGCTCCAAATCGCCGTCGAGCGGTATCGATATGATTTCCATATCGTTGTGCGGGTGCGTGCCAAAACCTTCGCCGCCCTCAACAAAATCGTCGTTTATAACGCGCAACACGCCAAAGTGCATCCTGTCGCGGTTGTAATAATTGGCAAAACTAAATGTGTGGTTGCTTTTCAACCATCCGTGATTGGCGTGGCCGCGGCTGTCGGCGGCATGGTAAATTGTTTTCATATTTTTCTCCTTTGTGATTTTTAAAATTGTTTTCTGCAAAGATAGCCGTTTGGTTGGCCGTGTGCATTGATGTATGGTAAGAAACGATTTTACGCTTCGCGCGATCGATTGTTTCGCTCTGTCAGCTCGCCTCGCACCCGGCTCAGGCTTTCGGGAGTGATGCCCAAATAGGCGGCAATCATCCATTGCGGAACGCGCATGGCAAGCTGCGGATACGACTTGATGAAATCGAGATACCGCTCTTCTGCCGATGCTGCCAGCAATTGAGTTACGCGCGTTTGCAGGCTTAAAATATGGCTGTGAAGCAGTTTGTTGTTGAATTCGAGAAAGGCGCGCGAATATTGCGACAAGCGAAGGATAAGTTCTTCATCCACAAGCAGAATCCTCGTGTCTTCCACCGCTTCGATGAAATAATTGGACGGACGGTTAAAGTGAACGCTCTCGATATTGGCCACGAACCAATGCTCGGGCGCAAAAAGCAGGATGTGTTCCTTGCCTTTGTTGTCGAGCGTGTATTGTTTCAGCAATCCGCTTTCGATAAAAAACGTGTGCTTGCAGGTTTCGCCCTCGCGCAAGACAAAATCGCCTTTCTTCAGCGTAACGGTTTTACAGCTCGCGGGAAGCAAACTGATGGCTTGTTCGTCAATATCGATATTTGATGCGAGATAGGTGTTGAAATTATCGTTTTGCATATCCGGAATTCTTAGAAACTGACTTAAAAACACAACGCGATGCGAAAATGTTTTCGCACCGCGTTTTTAATTTCACTAAATATTATGATGCTTTATCGCCTACTTGCATTCAGAATCGTAATACCTACAATATCTCCGGTTTCGTTATAACGAATAATGATATCATCCTCGGTTAATTCAGAATTGGAAGCATAATTAGGTTTTGTAAATTGCATATATAACGTATCAGTTTCCTTATCGTAATCTGACCAAACGTTTTTGTGTTTCATAAAATAATATTTTTACCACAAAGCCACTAAACCTCAAGAATACATAAAAAATTTATCAGTTTTTCAAATCGTAAATCGTAAATCGTAAATTGCAATATTTATCTCCTGCTTCCGCTCATCGCGATCATTATGTAATACAAAAGCGTGGCCAGTGAACTTAAGGCAGCTACAACGTAAGTATAACCTGCCCAGCGCAAAGCGTCGGTGGCTTGCGAGTGGTTGCTTACATCGGTAATTCCTGCGCTGCTAAGCCAACTCAGAGCTCTGTTTGTCGCATTCTTTTCCACCGGTAGCGTTACAAAGCTAAACAAAGTTGTGCTGGCAAATAAAGCAATCCCTATCCACAACAAAGCCGGAAAAGTTTGTACCATAACAATGCCGAGCAACAGTATCCACGTCACCCATTTGGAAGCGGCGCTCACCACCGGCACCAAAGCCGACCGCAATTTCAACGGCGCGTAGCCTTTGGCGTGTTGCAAGGCGTGTCCCGTTTCGTGAGCGGCAACTGCGGCAGCGGCAACACTGTTGCTTCCGTAAACCGGCTCGCTCAAATTAATGGTTTTGTTGGTGGGATTGTAATGGTCGGTAAGCTGGCCACGAACGGAGATAACTTGAACGTCGTATATTCCGTTGTCGTGAAGCATTTTTTCCGCTATATCCTTACCGGTCATCCCGTTTCTGATGGGAATTCGCGAATATTTTTTAAATCGGCTTTGCAGCATGGTCTGTACACCGAAACCTGCTACTGCAATTAAAATTAATAGAATCCAAATTGCACTCATGTGATATAAATTTTAAATAGTTTTATGGTAAACGCAAAACGTCGATAAAATGTTTTCTATCGACGTTAAATACAAATCCTGTGCCACGGGATGTTCTGATGTCCGGTGGTAGATGACGGATTATCTAATTATCGTCTGCGCCCTGTTAGGCCCTACCGAAACAATGGCGATGGGCACACCCAGTTCTTCTTCCAGAAAAGAGAGATAATTGTTGAACTCTTCGGGAAATTCGTCTTCCGACTGCAT
>CAKTUP010000100.1 GCA_934621705.1 uncultured Petrimonas sp. | reverse complement strand
GAAATATCGGGGGCTTTTTTTTATGGGGTGGTGCGGATGAATGAGATTTATGATTGCTACAGTATTGTCAACCCTTCCTCGCAAACCGTGATTTTCTCCAATCCATTATCCGTTACAACATACGTATTTTCTATGCCTGCGGCGCCGATTCCGGGCAGTACAAATTTAGGCTCAACGGCAATGGCCATTCCCGGTTGAAGAATTTCTTTGGAACGAGGCGCCAGCACCGGCGGTTCGTTAATCTCCAATCCCACGCCGTGGCCTACGAATTTGGCCTGTTGTTCCGTTCCCATAAAATATGCTTCAAGACCGGCTTCTTTGACCCTTTTTTCTGCCAGAAAATAAACATCGGCACAGGGAGTTCCCGCTTTGGCGGTTTCGGAGATGATGTTGCAGATATCGATGGAAACCTGATGGGCCTTGTATGCCATTTCCGGAACCGATTCAATAGCGAACGTGCGCGAAATATCGCTCATCCACGGGCGGTAGTTGCCAGCCATATCTACCATAACGGTAGTTCCCGCAGCGAGTGTTGTGCCGTTGGCGCCGATGGGCAATAACGGCGAAGCGCCTTGTCCGCCCAACGCGAAATCGAATGGAGAAGCCACTTGCGCGTTGTCTCCGGCAAGAATGCTGCCCATAAAAATATCCATATTCTCGCCGAAAGCACGAAAAATACCGGTCGAGCCTGCCAAGCGCATCTCTCGTTCCAGTTCAATCTGAAATTCGATATCCGTCATTCCTTTTCTGTAAATGCGCGGAATTTGCTCGTAAACCCGCGCATGAATTTTCGCGCATTCGCGCATTTGGTTGAGTTCGTACTCCGATTTCACACTGCGGATACGGCGCATCTCTCCCGAAACATTCTGCAACTGGGGCATTTCAAGGGCGGCTTGCAGTCGCAAAGCGGTTGAAAACGGCAACACATCGTTCTCCATCATCAGTTTTTTGGGTAAAGGAATGTTTCGTTCACGAAGAAAATCGGGAATCTGTTCCGGTTTGCGGATGTAAATAACATTTTCTCCTTCCATGCCGCTGGGGCGTTTCACAAACAAGAGCGGTTTTCCTTCGGGTTGGATAAAAATATATCCGTCGAAAATAAAATCGAGCAGATAAAATTGGTTTACAGACGTAGATATCAGGCAGGCATCGGCTTGTGACTGTATAATAATTTGCTGAAGTTTAGCGAGTCGTTGACTTGTTTCTTTCTTAATAAACGCATTCATAAATAAAACATTTTTCGATTTTCAAATATAATCAATTCCCGTGTGAATGCAGGCATCTGTCCTAAAAAAACTTAATCTTTTTCCGGCAAGTGTAAGGTTTTATAAAGACGCGTAAGAAACCCTCTCAAATGAAAAATAAATACCCTATCTTTACCGTATCAATTTACCATAGTGAACGGAAAAATATTAATTGTTGAAGACGATATCTCTTTTGGAACCATGCTTCAGAAATGGTTCGAGAAGAATGGGCTTACCGCCAGATGGTGTACCGGAATGGTGTCGGCACAGGAAGCGCTTTTCGAGTCGGCATACGACATTGTTTTATCGGACTTACGCCTGCCCGACGGCGACGGCATAATGCTTCTCACCTGGCTGAACGAAAGGCAATTATCGGTTCCCGTTATAATTATGACGGGATACGGCGAAATACAAACCGCGGTTTCGGCCATTAAACTGGGAGCTTACGATTTCCTTGAAAAACCCATAAATCCGTCTATTCTAGCGCAAAAAATAGAAACTGCTTTCAAGGATAAGCCAACGGAAGAACCCCACCAGAAAAAACATACCAAAGAATATAAAAAAGAAGAAAAAAGAAATACTACGGTAGAGGGGCGCAGTCCGCTTTCCACGCGAATGTATTCTTTTATAAACACCGTTGCTCCCACGCAAATGGCTGTGATGATCATCGGCGAAAGCGGCACGGGTAAAGAACACGCCGCGCGGATGATTCACGAACGGAGCGCGCGTGCCAACGGGCCTTTTATCGCGGTTGATTGTGGCGGTTTGTCCATGGAACTGGCGCCAAGCGAGCTTTTCGGACACAAAAAAGGATCGTTCACATCGGCCATTGAAGATAAAACCGGTTTTTTTGCCGAAGCAAACGGCGGAACGTTGTTTCTCGATGAAGTGGGAAACTTGCCTTACGGCGTTCAGATGCAACTGCTACGTACGTTGCAGGAAAAAAAGATAAGGCCGGTAGGCACCGCCACCGATTTGGATGTGGATGTGCGGATTGTTACCGCCACCAACGAAAACCTGGAAAAAGCCATTGCCGCCGGAAATTTCAGGGAAGATTTGTACCATCGTCTCAACGAGTTTATGATAGAAGTGCCGCCGCTGAGGAGTTGCAAAGACGATATTCCGTTGTATGCCGAACATTTTGTTTCTGAGGCGAATGCGGAACTCGATAAAAAGATCAAGTTTATTTCGGCCAAAGTTTTTTCGCGGTTGGAAACCTATTCCTGGCCGGGCAACTTAAGAGAGTTGCGGAACGTGATACGCCGCTCCGTGCTTTTTTCTACCGGCGACACCATTACCTTGGAAAGTTTGCCGTTTTTATCGGATAAGACTATTGAATTGAGTAAAGAAGCAGACGTTTCTTTAAATGTTTCTCCCGAAGAAGAAAAAGAAAAGATAAAATTAGCGCTTGAAAAAACCAAAGGAAACAAGTCTAAAGCCGCTATTCTGTTGCGTATAGACAGGAAAACACTGTACAACAAGATCCATAAATATGGGTTGTAGCCGAGAGCTAAGAGCGAGATGCTAAATACTCTTTCTCGATTTCATCGGCAAACTCTCTTATTTGGCGGACACTCGACAAAACATCTTCCTTCCAGTTGGGATAGGCGGTTTCTTCCTGTCCGCGAAGCGAATCCATTTTAGTTAAAACACCGCACAGATGCTGTGCATCAATTTGGTTGATGAAGGGATGCATTTTGTGGCATAATCGCTGTGCGCCTTTAAAATCGGATGATTTGGCCAGCTCCGTCAAAGATTCGGTGTCTTTGTAAACGGTTGTGACGAAAGTAGCTAATATTTTTTTGATGGTTTCGGTATCGTCTCCGAATAAGGAAACAAGTTGTGGGAATTTCTCATCGAAAGAGGTTGTTTCTTTGAGTTTGAAATGCTTTTCATCCGAGAGAATTTCGATAAATCGGCTCATTTGAACGGGTTTCTTTATAAACCCGCTAAACCCTTCCGATACGGCTTTTTCCGTGCTGTAATCGTCGTAGGCGGTCATTAGCCAAACGGGGATGTCGGAATGGGTTTCACGAATTTTGTGCAGGATATCGTTTCCGGTAATATTCAGCATTTGCATATCGGTAAATACAATGTCGAACAGCGCCAGGTGATTGATAAAGCCGTCCACATCGCGGCTGTCGTTGCAGATTTTTACCTTAAATCCGTGTCGCGAGAGAAATTCTTTCAGCAGGTTTCCCAGCGATATATCGTCTTCGAAAATGAGTATATTGTTGTAAACGTTGCTTTTAACCGAAATATCCTTCGTGTTTTCGTCCGGTGTTTTTTCTATGGGTTGTAGCGGCAGTTTTATGGTAACACAAGTGCCTTCGTCTTTTTTCGATTGAATATTTATCTCGCCCTTCAGCGAATGAACAAGCCCTTGCGTAACGTACATCCCGAAGCCGCTTCCTTCTGCTTTCAGCGGGTTTTTTATGCGGGAAAAAGGCTTGAATATTTCCTGAATGTCACTTTCGTGCATGCCGATTCCGGTGTCGGCAATAGTGAAAATAAGGCTCCGGTCGTAACTTAATTTGACATCAATTTGTCCTTTAATCGTATATTTTACCGCGTTGGATATAACGTTTACGAGTATCTGCTTGAGAACCGTGTAATCGGTATCCACGTAAAAGGGCGATTCCGCGAGATTCTCGAATTCGATATCCAGTTTTTTACCTTCGGTAAGCGGTTTAAACATGCGGATGATCTCTTCCATCAACTCTATCGCATCGAAACGGCTGTTGTGCAACTCTCCCGAATTCCGTTCCAGCCGCGAGAATTCGAGTAAATTGGTGAGCATGCTCAAAATATGTTTCCCTGAGTTTTGCGCCGATTGCAATTGCCGTTTTTTACTTTCGGAAATCTTTTCGCCCTGCCACATTTCCATGTATCCCATCATGGAACTGAGCGGTGTTTTAATGTCGTGCGAAACCGATAAAAGCAACTTGTGCCGGCTTTCCATCAACGATTCGGTCAGTTGTTTTTCCTTTGCCAGATCGAGCCGGGCTTTTTGTCCTTTTCTAAGGTCGCTGATAATGAGAAAAATGATAATAAGGATCAGCACCAGCGAAAGCGCGCCCACAACAACCGCAAACGTGAAAATTCTTCGCGTGAGCAATTCGCTGCTTTGAATGCCCTGTTGCGTTATTCGCGTGGTTTCGTTGTAAAAGCGGGTGAGCAACTGAGAAATTTGGAGAGAGATGTTCTGTTCGGCGAGGATAAGCTCCCGCACTTGTTTCTCGATTCCCGACAGTTGCGTTGAGTATGTTCTTGAAGCGGCCTGCGTGATGTTTTTCAAATCGGCATACATATCGGTATCCACCCGGGAAGTCAGCCGTGTTTCCTGTTCCACTTGCGCAACGGTTACCACCGTATCGGGTTCGCGGCCTGGGCTGACCAGGTTTTTTAACCGTGTCCAGAATCCTTTTCTGTCCTTTACAACTACGGTGGTGTCTTTGTTGGTGGTAACCACCACAGAATCCTGAATAAATTGAGGGTAGGTTTCTATTTTTTTGTCGAGCTCTCTCAACGGGCTTCGCGAGCGGAACTGAACGATAAGCTGGTTAACGATCTTGTTTTTTTCGTGCAGCAGGGAATCTACGCTTTCGAGGTAAATGTCCTGATTTTTTTGCGAGGCCAATTCCCTTATTTCCGTTATTTGACGAGAAATAGTTGACGAAACGGAATCGTATTTCAGTTGATATATGCTCTGAGGATTTACAAGATAAGCATTTAAGGCATCCTGCGCTTCCTGAACGGAAAGTATCAACCGGTTACTTTCAGCCAGAATTTCGTAAGAATCGGCAATTTCTTCCTTCTGCGTATCGACATACTTTTTCAGATTGTAGGAGTAAATGAATATTCCCACCACATAGAGAATGATAATGAGAAACATCAAACCTATTTTTACTCCTATCCGATGCTCAAAAGAATTGCCCGATTCCATCTGCGTTGTAAAATTTTTTTCATTCAAAAATACACAATATTTTCGGTCTCGTGTTCATTTTGTCGGGAAATACACGAAGCACGTTGGGGAATTTCATCAGGAATACGGGGAACATTTCTACATTTCTACATGCGTTCCACAGTTATCATCTTTTTGGCATTTGTTTCGATGTCGCTTATAATATTTTGTGTGTTAGTGGATTAATTAAAATTCACAGATAGATACAGTCTTTTGTACGGTATTTGATTATGAATTGGTGTGCGTTTAAAAGCAAGAAAAAATTATTTTATTAAGAATTCAAAAATTAATCATTATGAAAAAAGTTATTTTATCTATTGCGCTTATGGCAGGAATTTTTGCTACAGCCAATATTCAGGCCACAAACTCAACAATTGAACAACCTATCGTAGAAACTGTATTTGACGATGACGGTTTTGTTGACGTGAAATTTGAAGAGTTGAATGAAAAAGTACAGGAAGCCGTAAGAGGAATAGTTCAGGAGTATGATCTTAACGCGTTAAAATACAATGCAGAAAAGCAGATTACGAAAGTAGAAGCTACCAAAAAAGAGGATCAGTCGAAAAAGACGTTCTATTTTGACGCGGAAGGAAAAGAAAAAACGATGGAAGAATGTGAAGGAGTTGAGAAAGAACCGGTAAAACAAGAGGAAACGTTGAAACAGGAAACCGAGCAGGAGCTTCCTTCTCCCGATAGTTTCAACTTCACGGCCGCTCAGGGCGATGACGGTTTTGTGGAAGTAAAACTCGAAGATTTGAACGAAAAAGTACAGGCAGCCGTTAACGCGTTGAAAGAAACGTATGATATTGATGCGATTAAGTACAACGCCGAAAAGCAGGTAACGAAAGTGAAAGTTACCAACAAAGCAGACCAATCCAAGAAAAAATTTTATTTCGATAACGAAGGAGTAGAAACTACCTGGGAAAAGCCTGCCAAAGATGTAGAAAAAGAAACGAAGACTGAAGAGGTTTTGTAATGCACATCACACAATGATACTACACTATAAGCTAAGCTTCTAATTGCTTTTTATCAGTAAGTTAGACGGTAAACTCGCCACTTTAAACAAAATTTTAAAGTGGTGAGTTTTTTTATTTTTGTGTCCAGATTTCCCAGGCAGCCAATGCTTGCAATTCCAGCATTTCGGCTCCGTTTTTTATCGATGCGCCGTGCGCTTTTCCTTTTTTTAGGAACAGTGTTTCGGCGGGATTATAGACTAAATCGTAGAGCAGGTGCTCGTTGGTGAGATAGGGGTAAGGAATATCGGGACATTCGTCCGTATTGGGAAAAGTGCCTACGGGAGAGCAGTTGACGATGATTTTGTATTCCTTTAAAATATTTTCGTCCAGTTCATCGTAGGTAAACCGGTCGTTTCCGCTTGAACGTGAAACGTATTTCCACTCTATGTTTAAATCTTCCAATGCTTGCCGTACGGCTTTCGATGCTCCGCCTGTGCCGAGAATGAGCGCCTTTTTGTGAGTTTCGGGACGAATAAGCGGTTCGATGGATTTTTTAAATCCCACGTAATCGGTGTTGTGCCCGGTGAGGTGATAAAAGTACATATTGCCAGGCTCACGCTCGATTTTTATCGTGTTTACCGCCCCGATTTTCTGCGCTTCGGGAGTGATTTCGTTTAAAAACGGAATAACCTGTTCCTTGTATGGAATGGTAACGTTCAGCCCCCGCAAATGCTGGTTGAAAATAATAACTTCACGAATTTGCAGAATATCTTCGATTTCGAAATTCAGGTACTCCGCATCAATCCCTTCCCGCGCGAATTTTTCGGTGAAAAATTTTGATGAAAAGGAATGTTTGAGGGGGAAGCCTATGAGGCCGAAAAGCCCCCCCACCCCCCGAAGGGGGGATTTTGCGGGCTGTGAATTATGAATATTTGCAGCGCTATTTTGCATATTTTAAATCTTTAATACATCAGCCGGATGATCTGTCAGATACGTCGGTGAAACATTTCTCCGTTCAATCGTAAATATAAAATCGTAATTCGTAAATCTCTAAGCCCCCTTTAGGGGGTTGGGGGTGGGCATTTTTCCGCAATATA
>CAKTUP010000099.1 GCA_934621705.1 uncultured Petrimonas sp. | reverse complement strand
AAAACAATGGTTATTTTACTGATTATAAACAAATTAAATAAACATTGAATTTGGAGTTTTCAACTCTGGATTCGCATATAAAAAAGCCGGCAGCGAATATTGAAATTCCTGTCGGCTTTCCTTTTTCGGGAGACGAAAGCTGAGCTTTCGTTATTTTTACGAAGTTACAAACTTCGTCTCCCGCTTATTTCACGAAACCGGCACCCAAACGCTGACATTTCCCGCAGGGCAGGAGAAATTTCCCCATCCGTTTTCATCGATAGTGACGCGGTGTTCGAAACGTCCGAGAAAATCGTGAAACTCCTGCCCGGCATAGTGTGCGCCCACTTCCATCGGTTTCTCGTAAGCGTCTTTGTTGCTCATCAATACGGCGCATCCGCGATGCTCTCCGTCGCCTTCGCGCGTCCAGCCCAGGCAGTTGGCGTCATCGAAATAATCGCGTTGCGTGCCGTAGGCATATTCTTTTCGGGCAATGATAAGCGCTTCAATTCCATCTACCTTGTTCAAAAAGATTTCGTATTCGTTACCGTCTTTTCCGTGCCCCCAATAGTGCGCGCCGAACAGATCGGGATAAAAAATGCACGGATATCCGTCCTGACGCAGCAAAATAAGCGCGTATGCCAGCGGTTTAAACCATTCTTCGATGGGAGCTTCGAGCGATTGCAGCGGTTGAGTGTCGTGGTTATCCACAACCGTAACTGCCAGTTGCGGGTTTGCCTGAACCAACGTTTCATCGAATATAGTCCTTAGATCATAATCGGAACCGGCGAGCGAAGCTTTGCGTAAATTAAGGTGAAGCGATGAATCGAACAAACTCATCGAGCCATCCGTGGCATCGATATACCGAAGCAGCAGTTCCAAATGTCCCGGCTCCCAATACTCGCCTACGGCGAAGATATTTTTTCCGGTGTTTGCCCGTAGGGTGTAAAGCCATTCCTGATAAAATTGCGGCGATTGGTGTTTTACGGCATCCAGCCTTACACCATCGAATCCCACGGTGTCGTGATACCATTTACCCCAATAATTGAGTTCTGCACGGACGTTGGGATTGCGTTGCTCTATGTCGTTGTACATCAGGTAATCGTAGTTGCCTTTCTCGTCGTCTATCATTTCTTCCCAGCCGTCGCCGTGGTCATGAATAATCTGATAGATTGAACCGCCTTCTTCGCCTTCGGCATAATCCACTCCCGAAAAACAGTTGAAATTCCAGTTAAAATCCGAGTATTGTGTCCCCCTTCCCGGAAAGGTGAATTTGGTGTACGATTCAATCTCGAAAGGTTCGGAAATATTCTGTTGACGGTTGTTCGGATCGACTTTCACCGCGTGAAAACGCTCTTTTTCATCGCCGCCCGCTTTGTGGTTGAGCACGATATCCACGATAACACGGATTCCCTTTTCCTTCAACGCCCAAATGGCATCGAGGTATTGCTGTTTTGTGCCGTATTTGGTGGGGATGGTTCCTTTCTGGTCGAACTCGCCCAAATCGAACAGATCATACGGATCATATCCCGTGGAGTAGCCGCCGCCAGATGCTTTGTATGCCGGAGGCAGCCAAACTGCGTTGATTCCCAAATCCTGTAAATATTGCGCCTGATTTTTTACTTCTTCCCACAGTTGGCCGTTTCCTTCGGAATACCAGTGGAAGAATTGCATCATTGTTCCGTTCATTTCGATAGTGATTATTTATGCTTTGTTCTGATTGAAATACCCGGCGAATAAACGAAAAACCTTGTTTTTTCGCTTAATCCCATTTGGTATGGTAATTAAACAGAAAAAAACAAGGTTTTGTTCTTCGACTAACTATTTGCTGTGAAGTGCGCGAAACTTTTCTTTGCAAATGAGAGGTGAATTTTTAATATATTCAGTTTATAATGAATATGATTATCGTAATCTTTACCTAAAACAGGCTGGAAGCCTAACTTAATTCAACTCTACCTATCGGGTAGGGGTAAAAAATAGGTCTTTGGTTAGCGGGCTGAACGCCCAACTTAAACTGCCCTTTCAGGGCGAAATCGGGAGTTGTAACTGCCAACCCAACGTGCCGCTTCGCTCTGCATTGGACTAAAATAAGTTGCCACTTCGTGGCGTTTCGGTACAATATCCGATACTCAATAATGAATTTAATATCCCGGATTTTGTATAATCACAGGATTTCTATCAATTTCAATTCTGGGGATAGGAAATAGTCTTCTATATGATTCTATGTTTAATGTGGTTTCTGTTAAACCATTTCGCTTTAGAAAATCAAAGTATGAAAATTCACCAGCCATTTCGTCTCTCCATAATTCACGAATATTTTCAATTGTAGAGGTTGATGAATACAGAGATGCTCTACCTCTTGCTTTTTCAATTTGATTTAAATAATTTGCCATTTTCGTTTTGTTTCCGGTATGAAAAGCACATTCTGATGACAGCAATAATATTTCTGTAAATCTTGACATAGGAAGAATTTCCTTATTCGAAAATACTTTCTTATAGTTACTATTTTCAGGCAATAATGTATAATAAATGAGTTCATTGCTGTTTTTCTGTAGTGCTTTTTCGCGGCTGCTCTCCAATTGGTATTTGTTGCTATTGATTATAATCTCCAACAATTCTAGTGCTTCACTGTGTTTCTTCTGGTGCATTAAGATTTTTGCAAGTGTTGCATTTGCCAAATCACGGGAAAAAGGCAATACGGTTTGTTTCTCATCCGATAATAAATTTCTCTCTTTTTCTAGAACTGAAGACAGCTTTTCATATACTTCATTTTCTTTTGATTGTGGTATGTATATATTGTTTGGGTCGTTGTTTTCAATATATACAATGTTTCCCCATAAAATTGTTGTTTGGTAGTAAAGTATTGAGCGTAATGTAAGAAAAGAAGATTTTAAAGATCCAGGTAGTTCATTATAGGTTATTAAAATATTTAGTCTTCCAATAGCTTGATAATTCCCCGACCAAATAGAACCTAAAACGCTTGAACTGGAATTAATTTTGTTCTCGTAAAATTGCTCCCAATTTTGATTGAAGTAGCCATCAGCTGGTAAATGCACAGATTGTGTGTAAAGTGCTTCTGTAGTAAAATTTAAATCGAAAGCATCGTATGATGCAGTTATAAAAGGACTGAAAACTTGTATTTGTTTGTTAGAAAGTTTGCTAAGATCTCCTTCTTGTTTGATGACAAGTGTGGCTTTAGTTTTGCCGTCATAGCTATATACGCTTATATCTGAGTCGTTCATAAAAGCACCATCGCTCGCCGCTATTTTTATGATAATCTCATTGCCGATTAAATTCTTATCGATTATCATAATGTTGGTATATATTTCTCTGATTGGGTTATAATCTATGCTAACACCCGGAATTGGTGAAAATGAAGGATAATTGCCTGAAAAAGGGATATTCGCATTGATCTTTACTTTAAACTCGCCGCCACTTTTGGGTACAAAGAGTGTATCAACTTCAAACTCCAATATTTTTTCTGCGTTTATGTCACCCAATTCGTTTCCTGCGATTCCATCTTTGTCCCAATCCACAAAATAGCGCAAATCCAACAAATTGATTTCTTTGTTTAGTTGTTGGTAGCGATTGGCTAATTGACTGGCTATGTTCTCGAAAGGTAGCTGTACACTAATTTTCCATAAATCCTCCTTGATGTTGTCTGGAAAAGTGCCGGTGGATTTGAAATTGGATGACAAGGTGGTAATAAATTCGGTAAATTGTGCTTCCGATTTGTCTTTTAGTAATATGGATGATATTATAACCTGAGATGAAGATTCGTAAGAACCATCTGATATAGAGATGTTATTGAAGTTTTTCTCATTGTATTTCTGTAAGCCAAAAATGGTAAGTAGTTCTTTTTGAGCTTTCAACTGGGCGTCTTTAAACGTTGTTTTTTCGGTCTTTACCAAATGAACAATTCTATCTTTGGTAATGTGTGTAATTAAGTTTACGTTTACGGTAGTGCTTTCCTGTAAATCAGCCAAGCCGTATAGCGTTATTTGACTTTTCGATAAATCTCCAGTTATTTCGTTATAGAAGAAGCCGTCGGCAATCAGCTCTACGTATGGCGAAGCAAGTTCAAAGTTTCCAAGATTAAATGTCCCTTCATCGTCAATGATAGTAGTTGTAAAGTTCTTTCCTGTGGGAGTTAAATCATTACTAAGCTCCTGAATAGTAATTTTTGAACCTTTTAAAAATGGTCCTTTTTCTGCTTTTCCTGCTATTTGGTATTTTTTAGGCGCAGGGGGTGTTTCGGGTATTATTTCATCTTTTTTACAAGCAATGATAGCCAAAGATAATAGTAACAAATAGAGAATTTTCTTCATAATATTTTCATTTTTTGTTAATTTATGGCAAAGATAATGTTTTTTCGTTTATGAACTTATAATAAGTTACGAAAACAAAAAAGTGGTTTTAACAGAACCATTATTTATGTGTGAATATGAAAAAACCTCCATCGAACCAAAACTTCAATGAAGGTTTTCAAAAGCTATAATTAAATCATTTCCACGCTTCTTTTAATAAAGTTGCTCAACGCTTCGCCTTTGAGCATGCCGTTAGACAAGAGCGCCAGATCGATAATCTGTTTGAGTTTAGCGTCTTTCGATGCAAATTCGGCTGCATTTTCTTTCGATATGTCTTTGGTGTCGTTCAGCAGTTGTTTTGCCAGCGGATGATCCATATTTAGAATTACCTGAAACATATTGGGCATTTCGCCGTAAAAAGCCATTCCGGGCTGCATGGCCGACATTTCTTTCATTCGGCGCGAAAACTCGTCTTGCGTTATCTGAACCGGACGGGTGCTTTCGCCCAGCGATTTGAAATCGACATTGAATTCCGTTTTATCGATTTTCGGAAGTTGCGATTTCACGGCTTCGGTAAGGTTTTCTTTTTCCTTGTCCGATAATTCCACGGAAGTTTCTTCTTCCTTTTCGATAAGGTGTTCCACCGTGTTGCTGTCCACACGAACGAAACGGGTTTTCTCCAGTTTCTGCTCCAAAAGTCCCACCCAATGCACGTCCAATTGTCCGTCCATCATCAGCACGTCGTAGCCTTTTTCTTTGGCAGCATCGATAAACGAGTACTGGTCTTCCCGATCGTTGGCGTACAGGTAAACCAATGTGCCGTTTTTATCGGTTTGCGTGCTTTCGATCAGTGTTTTATACTCGTCGAGCGTGAAATACTTCCCGTCCGTATTTTTTAGCAGCGTGAATTTGGATGCCCGGTCGTAAAACCTGTCTTCGGTAAGCATTCCGTATTCCACGAAAATCTTGAGGCTGTCCCATTTTTCTTCGAATTGAGTGCGCTCTTTTTTGAAAATTTCTTCCAGTTTATCGGCCACTTTTTTGGTAATGTGATTCGAAATTTTCTTCACGTTGTTGTCGCTTTGCAGGTAAGAACGTGAAACGTTGAGCGGAATATCGGGCGAGTCGAGCACGCCGTGCAGCAACGTCAAAAACTCGGGAACGATTCCTTCCACCGAATCGGTCACGAAAACCTGGTTGCTGTATAACTGGATTTTGTTTCGTTGTAACTCGATGTTGCTTTTTATTTTCGGGAAATAGAGAATTCCGGTCAGGTTGAACGGGTAATCCACGTTCAAATGAATCCAGAAAAGCGGTTCGTCCATGCTCATCGGATACAATTTGCGGTAAAATTCCCGATAATCTTCGTCCGTTAACCCAGCGGGTTTCTGTTTCCAGAGCGGGTTTACATCGTTGATGACGTTGTCTTCTTCGGTATCGACGTATTTTCCGTCTTTCCACTCCTGTTTCTTACCGAAAACGATAGGAACCGGCAGAAACTTACAGTATTTATTAAGTAACGATTCGATTTTGGTGTTTTCCAAAAACTCTTCGTTTTCTTCATCAATATATATAATAATGTCTGTTCCGCGATCGGTTTTATCGGATTCTTCCATTTTGTATGCGGGATCGCCTTCGCACGACCATTTTACGGCAGGCTCATCCTTGTAAGATTTGGTAACGATTTCCACCTTTTTGGCCACCATAAACGTGGAGTAAAAACCCAGCCCGAAATGCCCGATAATGGCATTGGCATTGTCTTTGTACTTATCCAAAAAATCGTTTGCCGATGAAAGCGCAATCTGATTGATGTATTTATCCACTTCGTCGGCCGTCATCCCGATTCCGCGGTCGGAAATAGTTAAGGTTTTGGCTTTTTTGTCTATTGAAACTTTCACGGCTAAATCGCCCAATTCTCCTTTAAATTCGCCCACATCGGATAATGTTTTCAACTTTTGTGTGGCGTCAACGGCGTTTGAAACTACTTCACGAAGAAAAATTTCGTGGTCGCTGTAAAGAAATTTCTTGATGATGGGGAAAATATTTCCGGTTGTTACCCCAATTTGTCCTTCTTTTATCATATTATATGGTGTTTGTTTTATTCCATCATTTTATTAGCAAATAGTATGCCATAACGAATGTTTTGAATTCTGAGTTTATCTGTTTGTCAGTCATCGTTTAACTTTGTTTGTTAAACCAAAATCCTTTTCAGAGCACTTTTTAAAAAATTATTTAGAAATGTTCTAAAATATGGAGTTGTTACAAAATTATTACGTTTTTAGATTATTCATGCTGTGTTATAAATATTATTTATGAATAATGTGTGGAAAAAATCCACATTTGCGCTGAATTCAAAATGCTGATTATTAGTAAAATAATATCACTTCGTAAATTTGTTAACACTAATTAAATGTTTTTGAAATAAAAAAATACTGAATAAGTGAATTATGTTATTATATTTGCAGAAGACAAAGCGATATATGTATTTTGTAAAATCAAATAAAGCTAAGTTTTATAACACAACACAAACAAAAAATTAAAAGTTATGAAGTCAAAAAGTTCTTTCGAAAACAGATTACTGGGTTTGCAGGATAATATGTTCAACTTCGCGCTAACTTTAACTGCAGATCGAGAAGACGCAAAAGATCTTTTGCAAGAAACTACCTTACGCGTTTTAGACAACAGAGAGAAATATTACGAAAACGTAAATTTCAAAGGATGGGTTTTTACGATAATGCACAATATATTTGTGAATAATTATCGGAAAATCGTTAGAAGCCAAACAATTATCGACAAAACGGAAAACCTGTATCATCTTAATCTGCCGCAAGATTCAGGTTTTAACACACCCGACGGCGCATACACCATTAAAGAAATAAACAAGGCAATTACCAGCTTCACCGACGAATATAAAGTTCCTTTTTCGATGCACGTTTCTGGATATAAATACGAAGAAATTGCACAACACCTGGGACTTCCCATTGGAACGGTTAAAAGCCGGATTTTCTTCGCCCGCAAGCG
>CAKTUP010000098.1 GCA_934621705.1 uncultured Petrimonas sp. | reverse complement strand
AATCTGCTCCGCCGCTAAATCCGACGATTAACGTGGCATCTGTTTCCAACAAACCTTTTTCGGCAATATATGATTTAGTTTTTTGAAGCACGTGAGAAGGAGATGTAATACTATTCTATTCAATTTTCAGATTATCAGGATTTTGTCTGCAATCCCAAACTTTATCTATAATAACCCTGCTTTTTTCAACTCGATAAACGATCTTATATTTTTTCAAAACAACTAAGGATCTGAAAGTATGCGGCAAGTCTGCTAACAGTTCTTCAACAGCCGCTATTTGCGGAAATTGAGCCAAAACTTCCACTTCATCTACAATCGTATTATAAATATTTGATGCAGCCAGTGGACTTTTTTCGAAGTAAAACTCATAAATCGAGTCTAAATCCGAGACTGCTTCCAACGACCAAATTATTTTCATTTAAAGTCTTGTATGTCTGCTTTTCACTTCTTCGTGGGTTAAGAACAAATTTTCATCAACTTGTTTTACAGAGCGTTCAACACCTTCCCTCACCTCACTTATAGAATATTGACAGGGGTAATTTATTGTTTTATTGTGTTTAAGGCTTCGGAAAAACAAATCCAATTCATCTAATACGGCTTCATCTACCGAATCATCCAATACAGATTTTATCAAAATAGCTTTTTTTTCTAAAACTGTCATTTGTTTTTATTTTACGTTTTTTCTTTCCTTGCAAATATACAATATGTTTTTCAAAAACAGCCGGAAATGATTTCTTTCTTCAAAATCACGGTAAATAGCGGAGAAAAATGTATTTTTGCATAATATTAATGACACTAAAGATTGTATGTTAGATAAAATTCACGCACTTCTTTCCGAAATAGAACAGCTTGCAGCATCGGGTGCCGATGAGTTGGAAGCGTTGCGCATCAAATACTTAAGTAAAAAAGGCATCATTTCTGTGCTGATGGACGATTTTAGAAACGTTGCTCCGGAGCAGAAACGCGAAGTCGGTATGAGACTGAACGAACTGAAACAGAAAGCACAAGAGAAAATTCAATCGCTCAAAGAACAGTTCGAGAGCAACAAAGAACAAAACACCGATATCGATTTAACGCGTACGGCTTATCCAATTTCTTTGGGAACGCGCCATCCGATCTCGATTGTGAAGGAAGAAATTTGTGACATTTTTAAACGACTTGGATTTTCCATTGCCGAAGGGCCCGAAGTGGAAGACGATTGGCACGTTTTCTCGTCGCTCAACTTTGCCGATGACCATCCGGCACGCGATATGCAAGACACGTTTTTCATTCAAAGCAACCCCGATATTGTTTTGCGTACGCACACATCGTCTGTGCAGACTCGCGTGATGGAAAAAACACAACCACCCATTCGCATTATTTGCCCGGGGCGGGTGTATCGCAACGAAGCTATTTCGTACCGCGCGCACTGTTTTTTTCATCAGGTGGAAGCGTTGTATGTTGACAAAGACGTATCGTTTGCCGACTTGAAACAAGCACTGCTTTTCTTTGCCAAAGAAATGTTCGGTGCCGACACAAAAATCCGCCTGCGTCCGTCGTATTTCCCGTTTACCGAGCCCAGCGCCGAAATGGATATTTCCTGCAACCTGTGTGGTGGCAAAGGTTGTCCCTTCTGCAAATACACGGGTTGGGTGGAAATTCTGGGTTGCGGAATGGTCGATCCCAATGTATTGGATAATTGCGGGATTGATAGCAAAGTTTATACAGGATACGCTCTTGGGATGGGAATTGAGCGCATTACGAACCTGAAATATCAGGTGAAAGATTTGCGTATGTTCTCGGAAAACGATGTGCGGTTTCTGGAGCAGTTTCAGGCAGCGCATTAGGATTTGGGATTTACGATTTCGGATTTGGGATTTAGAACTCAGACGGTCTGACGGATAAAACTAAAAAACAAACAACTATGGAAGCAATTCTTAACATAAAAATGGACAAAACAACCATTGAAGAAGCGCAAAAATATGCAACTTCTCATAACAAAAACTTGTCCGAAATCATTGAATCTTATCTGAAATTATTAGTATCAACAGAAGATAAGAAGCAGAAAATTTCCATTACCCCATTTGTAAAAAGCATGGAAACAGGCATAGAAATTCCTTCAGATTTTGATTATAAAAAAGAGTACGGTGATTATTTACAAAAAAAATATTCGTAATGCTACAAAACATTTTCATTGATACTAATATAATGATTGATTTGCTGGGCGAGCGAAAACCTTTTTACGAAAATGCCGCTGAAATCGCATCATTAGCCGACAGAAACAAAATAAAACTATTTGTCTCGGCAGTTTCCTTTTCCACAGCAAGTTATGTATTATCAAAATATTACAACGCCGAAAATGTTAAAGATAAATTACGAAAATTTAAAATCATTTCCAACATTTGTGATTTAACTGAGCCCATCATTGAAAAAGGATTAAATTCTAAGTTCAATGATTTTGAAGATTCTTTACAGTATTTTTCCGCCTTGGAAAACGATTGTAATATTTTAATCACTAGAAATGTCAAAGACTTTAAAGAATCACATATTCCGATTTTAACGCCTGACGTTTTTTTGAAAACCCTACAACAATGACAAGATACATTTTTCTATCCATTCTAATTTTCTCGCTCTCCACAGCGTCCATTCAGGCGCAGCAAACCGTACGAATGAACGCCATAAAAGCCAACGATTACGGCGTGGTTTACGCGCTGCCGAAAACATCGGTGGTGGTTACGCTGAAAGTGAAAAAAACGGTTTACAACCGCGGCGAATTTTATCAGTTCGCGCAGCGATACCTGAGCGTTGAACCCATTACCGAAAGCCGCACGGAATACACGTTTGAAGATGTAATGATTACCAATCGCGGAATTCCCGATCGGGAAAATTCGTTTATGGTTATTTTCCGCTCCAATTCGCTGGCACCGTATGTGATGCTCACGCAAGACGGATTGATTTCCACCATAAATGCCGAGCCGGAAATGGAAAAAGAACCGTCGTTCGAACTTCCGGCACCGGAATCCGCACCGGTAAATCCGCGAAGATTTTTATCGGAAGAAACACTTATGGCGGGTTCCACAGCAAAACAAGCGGAATTGGTATCGAGACAGATTTTCGACCTGCGCCGAAGCCGTAACGATATTCTTACCGGCGAAGCCGATAATATGCCGCCCGACGGTGAAGCCTACAAAGTGGTGATGGAGCAGATAAACAACCAGGAAAAAGCGCTTACCGAAATGTTTTCCGGCAGCACGCAAACCGAATATTTCACTAAGGAGATTGTAGTGGTTCCTACGGAAAAAGATATCGACCGAATGGTAATCGGACGTTTTTCCGAAAAACTCGGCCCGGTGGATGCCGATAACCTGGCCGGCGCACCCATTTACCTGACGTTGAAAAGCAAAACCCCAAAAGTAGAGACCGTTCTTTCTGACCGCGACCTGCAACGCCTGGAAAAAAAACTCTCCGAAGGAGTGGTTTACAATATTCCCGGCAAAGCGCAGCTCACGCTGGAGTTTAAGAACAGAACGCTGAAAAATCAGGAAATGGATGTGGTGCAGTTCGGCTCGCAGGATGTGCTTACCAAAAGGATGTTCGACAATATGAAACAGCCCGTCAAGGTGATTTTCTATCCTAATCTGGGTGCCGTAAAGCAGATAATCCATTGAAAATCAGAAGTTAGAAATTAGAAGCAAAGAAATTATGAAAAAATCAACAATATTCTCAACCTTAATTGTATGCGCATTTTTTATCGGAATGTTTTCCTGCAAAAAAACAGCACAGACATCCACAAAAATCACATTCGACAGTATTGTCGTTAAAGAGCACATTCCATTGCTCGAAACAAATGACACAACATTGCCTTTTGCCGATGTGAAAGTGAGTTTTGTTTATCCCTCCAAATTTGGGAATCAGGAAAATTTGACTCGCTTACAACAAATTTTTATCGGAACGTTTTTCAACGATATTCAACTCGATAACCTTTCGCCGCAGCAAGCGATGGACAATTACATCGCTCATTACACCGAAGAATACAAATCGCTCTCCAACATGTACTACGACGAAAAAAGTCGCCTGCCCAAAGGCGAAACGCCGCAGTGGTACTGGTATTACATGTACAACACCAACAAAGTGATGTTTCAGAACGATTCGTTGTTGAGTTATGCCGTTGAATATAGCGATTATACCGGCGGCGCACACGGATCGCACAGAATTACGTACACCAACATAGATTTAGGCGATTTGGTAACCATTTCGGAAGAAGATATTTTTGTTACGAATTATAAAAAGCCGCTTACCGATATAATTATCAATCGGTTGATGGCCAAGAACAATGTTACGGTTCCGGATTCGCTTATTGGTATCGGTTTTTTCAATCTTGACGAAGTATTTCCGAACAACAATTTCTGGCTCAACGATAAAGGAATTCACTATTCCTATAATCAGTACGAAATTGCGCCGTACTCCATGGGTGTGATTGATGTTGACATTCCTTACGAAGATTTATCGGCTATCCTGAAGCCGGATAACGTGATACAAAAATTCTTTCCCAAACAGAAAAAGTAGAGACGCGATTAATCGTGTTTCTACCAAAGAATTATTCCGCTTTAAACTCCAGATAAAGCACAATATCCACGTTTTTTCCTATCGTTCCGGCATCCGGATCGTACGCAACGTTATAATCCAGGCGGTTTATCGTGTTTTTTGCCGTGAAGCCGATCACATCCTTGCCGTCGCGGCCAACAACTTTACCGCCGTATTTCACGTCGAACGTAACGGGTTTGGTTACGTCTTTTATGGTCAGCAATCCGTTTAATTTGTAACTTTTGTCATCTACTTTTTCGATTCCTGTGCTTTTAAAACTCATTTGCGGATACTTTTCCACATCGAAAAAATCGGCGCTGCGCAAATGATTGTCGCGCGGTTCAACTCTTGTGTTAATACTTTTGGTATCAACAGTAAACTCAACCTTAGCTTTTTCCAGGCTGTTTAAATCTCCTTCGACGGTTCCGTCGAACGAAGTGAAACTGCCGTTAACGAAAGTTATTCCGCTATGCTTCACTTTAAAATTCACCGACGCGTGCGCCTTATCTACCGAGTATTTCGTTTGAGCCGTCAAACCGAGCATCAAAAACAGTGATGCAACTAATAAACTTACTTTTTTCATAATTTTACTTCTTTTTTTTAATTAATCCGTCTTTAAAACCAAATCCTGCGGCTTTTGTTCAGAAATTGATGTAATTTTGCATAAACAAAACCACATAAACTTTGTTTATCAAGGGAAGAGAAACGCAAATCTCTTCTTTTTTATGAACCGATCACAGCGATCGATAATCAAGATAAATCATGCAGGAATTAGATCAAGATCAGATATTAACCGACTTAACCACACAAGATTACAAATACGGATTTGTTACAGATGTTGAAACATACACCATCGAAAAAGGGCTTAACGAAGATGTTGTACGATTGATTTCGTCGAAAAAAAACGAACCCGAATGGTTGTTGGATTTCCGGTTAAAAGCCTATCGTTACTGGCAGACGATGAAATTGCCCGACTGGGCGCATCTGAAAATTCCCGAAATAGATTTTCAGGACATTATTTATTACGCAGACCCAACGAACAAAAAAACGCCAAAATCGCTGGACGAAGTTGATCCCGAATTATTGAAAACTTTTGAACGTCTCGGCATTCCGCTGCACGAACGTGAAGTGCTGGCCGGCGTAGCCGTTGATGCGGTTATGGACAGCGTTTCCATTAAAACTACTTTCAAGGAAGTGCTGGCCGAAAAAGGAATTATATTCAGTTCGTTTAGCGAAGCGGTGAAACACCATCCCGATCTGGTAAAGAAATACTTAGCAACCGTGGTACCGTACAAAGACAATTTTTATGCAGCATTAAATTCAGCGGTTTTCAGCGACGGTTCGTTCGTTTATATCCCAAAGGGAGGTCGCTGCCCGATGGAGCTATCCACTTATTTCCGCATCAACGCTGCCAACACCGGCCAGTTTGAGCGCACGCTCATTGTTGCCGACGATAATTCTTACGTGAGCTATCTGGAAGGTTGTACGGCTCCGATGCGCGACGAAAATCAGCTGCACGCGGCGGTGGTTGAAATTATTGCCCTTGATAATGCCGAAGTGAAATATTCCACGGTGCAAAACTGGTATCCGGGCGATAAAAACGGCGTGGGCGGAGTTTACAACTTTGTTACGAAACGCGGAATTTGCAAGGGAGTTAATTCAAAAATTTCGTGGACGCAGGTTGAAACCGGTTCGGCCATCACGTGGAAATATCCGTCGTGTATTATGGCGGGTGATAACTCCGTGGGCGAATTTTATTCGGTGGCGGTTACCAACAATTTCCAGCAAGCCGATACGGGAACAAAAATGATCCACTTGGGTAAAAACACGCGCAGCCGCATTGTTTCCAAAGGAATTTCGGCAGGAAGCAGCCAAAACAGTTATCGCGGGCTGGTGAAAGTGGCAAAGAAGGCCGTCAACGCGCGCAACCACTCGCAATGCGACAGTTTGCTGCTTACCGATCATTGCGGAGCGCACACTTTCCCTTATACCGATATTCAGAATCCGACAGCGATTTTGGAACACGAAGCCACTACATCGAAAATCAGCGAAGACCAGATTTTCTACTGCAATCAACGCGGTTTGGGCGAAGAAGAAGCCATCGGCCTGATCGTGAACGGATACGTGAAGGAAGTAGTGAACAAACTTCCGATGGAATTTGCCGTTGAAGCGCAAAAACTGCTGCAAATCAGTTTGGAAGGGAGCGTTGGATAATTCGCATTGCGAGTTACGGGTAAATGAGTTAGAAAATCCGTCAGGCTGCTTTAGGTGGCTTGACGGATTTTTTTATTGCATAAAAACGTAAGTTCATTGAACAAAACACATCTCTAAATCCTTAATAAAGAAATAACTAAAAACATATTAATCAAACTAAACATTTTTGTTATTTTTCAGTCAAACAGACAAACAAAAGCAGTATAAACCATTTAAAACCAAAACGAAAATGAAAAAAGTCATCACAAAACTCACGGTTGTTCTTGCAGCTCTGGTTATGGCACTCGGTTTCACCGGTTGCGGAACATCGTATTACGGGGCCTCGGGCAGCGGTTACTACGACAATTACTACGACTACAACCCGGTTTGGGCTCCCGATTATTATTACGGAACACGTTATTATTATTTCCCGGACATTGAAACGTATTACGATTTGGCAACACGAAATTTCGTGTATCTTTTAAACGGGCAATGGCTTTTCGTGCAAACGCTTCCACCTGTTTATTCCGCATTTAACCTGCGAAACGCTTTCGTGGTAATCGTCAACCGCAATGTTTTCAATCCGTGGATGCATCACCACTATTACAATTCGCATTATCCACGCTATTATTACATCGATTATTACGATTTCAGCAACATCCCGTACGTAAGGGGATACAACGAAAACGGGCGCAGGGCAGTTTACT
>CAKTUP010000097.1 GCA_934621705.1 uncultured Petrimonas sp. | reverse complement strand
TTCTTTTGCTTTTGCAATCAAATAATCGTAAGCGGCCTGGCGTTCATTGGGAATTTCACCTTCTAAAATGGCTTCCTTTATTTGAGACTTTAATTCACCCACTTCCCTACCCTGTCCCAAGCCGAAAATTTCCATGATTTCGTTGCCGTCGATAGGTGGTTGAAAATTGCGCACTCGGTCTTTTTCTTCAATTTCCGTTAGTTTTCGGCGGACAATTTTGAAGTTTTGCAAATGGCGGCGAACCTTCTCGGGATTCTTCGACGTAATATCGGCTTCGCAAAGGGTCATCAGATCGTCGATATCGTCACCGGCATCAAACAACAGTCGGCGAACGGCGGAATCGGTAACTTCTTCTTCCACCAATTGCATGGGACGCATGTGCATCGACACCATCTTTTGCGTGTATTTCATTTTCTCGTTCAACGGCATTTTCATGCGGTTGAAGATTTTGGGTACCATTTTCTCGCCAACGTAGTTGTGGTTGTGAAACGTCCATCCCGATTTGGGGTCCCAACGTTTGGTAACAGGTTTGGCAATATCGTGAAGAATGGCCGACCACCGCAGCCACAAATTATCGGTGTTTCGCGAAATATTATCGAGAACGGCGAGCGTGTGATAGAAATTGTCTTTGTGTCCCACTCCTTCCTTGGTTTCGGCACCTTTCAGCGCCAACAATTCAGGGAAAATAAGTTCCAGCAAACCGGTTTTTTCCAGTAAAACAAACCCGACGGACGGTTTGGGCGAAAGAACAATTTTATTCAACTCATCGGCTATCCGTTCTTTGGAAATGATTTTTATGCGTTCCCGGTTTCGGGAAATGGCGTCGAAAGTATCGGGGAAAATATCGAATCCCAATTGCGAAGCAAATCGTATGGCACGCATCATACGCAAGGGGTCGTCGCTGAAAGTGATATCGGGGTCGAGCGGTGTGCGGATGATGAGATCTTCCAAATCCTGCAAGCCGTTAAAAGGATCGAGCAGTTCACCGAACCGGCTTTTATTCAGGCAGAATGCCATGGCGTTGATGGTGAAATCGCGGCGTTTTTGGTCGTCTTCCAGCGTGCCGTCTTCAACGATGGGTTTTCGCGAATCGTGTGTGTACGATTCTTTTCGGGCGCCCACAAACTCAACTTCATAATCCTTGTACTTTATTTGCGCCGTACCAAAATTTTTGAAGACCGATAGTTTCGTTCTCCTTCCCAATTGCGCAGCAACCGCTTCAGCCAGTTCAATCCCTTTGCCGATGGCAACGATGTCTATGTCTTTTGAAGGACGGTATAAAAAGAAATCACGAACGTAACCGCCAATCACGTAGCAATCGAGTTGCATTTGGTCAGCCACATCCGAGATGAGTTTGAAAATGTTTTTGTCTAAAAAATCGTGTATCTCTTCGTGAGATATTTCCATAATTACTTTATCGTTTTTTGTCACAAAATTGTATCTTTGTATCGAACCAAATCGTTTTGTTATGTTTACAGAAAATCAGCTTCGCGAACAATTACTGCGTAAAATAGAGCAATTTCCTGCCGATAAGCTCCGGGATATCCATGATTATATCAATTTCTTGGAAAACTCGGTAAATGAACCTTCGGAAGCATATGTTACCGACACACAAACCATGGATGACGAAGTTGACGAGAAAAGTCTCGAAGAATGGTTTAAAGATGTCGATTATAGTAACCGCGAATATAAACCCGGCGAGAAAACGTACACGTTGGATGAAGTTTTCGATGAAGCACTTGATATGATGAGCACGCATTATGGTGTTGATATGCGCAAACTCTCTAAACGTTTTCAATGAAACTCTTTACCATCTACATAACATCCGAAGCGAGAAATAATATTTTAGATTATATCAATCACATTCAGTTTTACTATAAAATGCCCATCACAGCTGTACGCCACTATGATGCATTATATGAGCGCATTTTCTCACTTTCCACCTACGCCCAATCCATCCGCGTTTCCGATAAACAAGATGTACTTCGCTTCGGAGCCTCTGCCCGAGCTATCCAATATAAAAAAATGGCGATAATTTATACCGTACACGATAATCGAGTAATTATCAGAGCGGTTATACCTGCTTCACTTATCAAAAAATAAAGGACACTTCTTGTTTTCTGTTACAATTTGCAAAATTACAATAAATGAGCGTGAAAACCATTTTAACGTTGAATTTATTTCTTAATTTTGCATGAAAATTATGAGAAAAGATAAATCAAATAAATTATTATTCAGGCAATTAACGAATTATTATTTTACGTTGCCGTTGTTGTTCGTTTTTGCCACCTTTTTTATTTCCTGTTCCGGAAAAAACAGAAATGCCAAAATCTATCTTTCCGAAGCCGAATCGGCTTTGAACGAAGGCAACTATTCGCTGGCTAAATTAAAGATAGACAGCATAAAAGCGCTCTTTCCAACATCATTTGACGAAATAAATAAGGGTTTCGATTTGATGCAGCAGGTTCGTATGGCTGAGAACAAACGAAATATTGAGTATTGCGACTCGATGCTTGAAGTTAACAACCAATTTCTTACCGAAATGCTGAACGATTTCACGTTGGTAAAAGACCCCGAATATCAGGAAATTGGCGACTACGTACCGAAAATTTATCCGTTAAACACGTCTTTCAGACAAAACGGATTGCGTTCGGCCGTAAACGAGAAAGGACAGATGTATATCGAGAGTGTTTTATCGGGCGGCTCGTTACGTCATAATCGGATAAAAGTAGCTACAAAAGACGGCTCTTTTGCCGAATCGCTACCCATTACTACCGACGGATTGAACTATCGTTTCAGCACTCTTGACGCAACATACGAAATCGTTCGTTTTTCCGGAAACGACGACAATGGCGTAGCCAAATTTATTTACACGTTTAAAGATGAACCGATAACGCTGAGTTTTATCGGCAGCAGAACCACCACGCTCACCTTGCCCGAAAATGCTAAAAAAGCCATCGCACAGTCGTTTGAGCTATCGACTCTATTACTTGATATCGAAAAACTTAACTACGAAAAAGGACGCAGCGAAGCGTTAATTAACTATTTGGAAAGCAGAAAAACGAATTAGATTCTATAAATTCTGTCGCAATAATTGGCTACTTCTGCGTGATGCGTTATAAACAAAACCGTTCGGTCGCCGATATGTGTTTTCAGGTTGGTCAAGAAAGTTTTTTCGGTCTCGATATCCAACGCCGAAGTAGCTTCATCCAACAACAATATTTTTCCCGGACGCAACAACGACCGAGCTATAGCGATCCGTTGCGCCTGACCTTCGGAAACTCCCGATCCACCCATACCAAGCACCGTATCGAGCCCTTCGGGCAAATCCAAGACAAAGTTTGCCGAAGCAATTTCAAGCACTTTTATCAGCATATCTTCATCCGCATCGGGATTCCCGATTAGCAAGTTGTTGCGAATAGTACCGCTGAATAACGTGTTACCCTGCGGAACATACACAAAATTAGAACGGGTGGATGGAGAAACTTTCACAGATTTCACTTCATTTCTTATCGATATCGATCCTTTTTGGGGTTCAATCAGCGCAAGAATAAGCCTTATCAACGTTGTTTTTCCTGCACCTGTTTCGCCCATCACAGCTATCATTTCACCGGGTTTGGCATCCAGCGAGAAATTGGAAATCACGGGTTTATTATCGTCTTTATACGAGTAGGTAATATTTTCAATATTCAACGAAACACGCCCTTCCAAGAATTGTTTTTCGCCGATTTCCTCGCTTTCCAGTTTTTTGAGAAAAGATAATCGTTCACTGGCCGCCTGAGCCGATATTACGGTGGGAAACAACCGCATCAGGTCGTACAACGGGCGCTGAATTTGGTTAACCAACTGCAAATAAGCGGTTACCGTTCCAAAAGTGATGGTTTTATTGGCAATCCCCCAAGCGCCCCAGATAAACGCGGTGATGTATCCGCCACTGAATGCCATTCCCGATACAAAACGCGCCCAGGCAGAAACTACCGTCTTTTTCTGCACTTTTCCCTGTAATTCCCGTTGAAGGTTTCCTAATCTACCCAATTCATCCTCTTGCCTTTCGTACGTTCTAACCACCAATTGGTTGAGCAAATTTTCTTCCATCATGGAAGTGATGGAACTTTCGCTTTCTTTTATTTGCCGTGTATAATCCCTCATTTTCACGTAATAAGGCTTACTGAAAAGAAGCAAAACCGGCATGGCGACACCCAGTATAAGCGCCAAAACCGGATCCATTACGAGTAGAATGATGAATGCGCCGCCAAGCTGAAGAGTGGCTGTAATCAGCATTGGGAACGTAGATATCAGCGTTTTAATGATATCGTCCGTGTCCTTGATAATTCGGGTCAACACGTCACCGCTGTGCAGCGAACTGGCTTCTATCCATTTAGTATAAAGCAAATTAGCGAAAACTTTTTGACGGATAGAATTTCCGACTTTCACCTCGGTCATATTCGCGAAGCGAACATCAACTACGTTTAGCAGCACTCTGAGTAAAGTAAGCAGCACAAGAATTAAGGAAAAATGGAACAACGAACCTTCCGCATCACCCGATGCCACATCGATAACTATTTTCAAAGCCCACACGAAACTGAGCGAGATTGCCACACTCAATATCCCGATCAGCGTTATTATCAACAGAGATTTACGATGACCTTTGGAAATATCGATTAGAAACTTCAGAAATTGCAGCATTTAGTTTTTCAGAAGAATTTTTATGTTCGTCATTATTTTATTGATGGGCAGAGAATTTATGTGATGTGGAGCCATTTTCGAAATCTTACGTATCCGGCTTGTACTGAATGTAAACGAATACCATTTCCGGTGGAGTTCATTTCGAAATTTTCTTTTTTTGAACACCTCGTATCCAAAATTACCACCGCTTAAAATATCATTCATGACTAAATCTACACTTTCTCCGTCAACATCAATTTCAAAAGGATAGACAGTTGGTTTTACACCCAAATATTTCACGCCAACCGATGCAAATATTTTCATAGCCTTCAGTAAATCGAATGACTCGGCCAGGCGGATAAATTCTTTTTCATTCATTTCTTCAGAATGTATATCCATAAACAGCAACCAATCGTAAAATTGGCGAAGCCCTATGCCCAAATGGATAAAATGATGAAACAGGTGATAAAAAATAAAAAAGGCATTGAATTCAACGGGTAAGATACTAACTTTTAAGTCGTCAATTATTAATTCTGTAAAATCCTTATTATTGATTAATTTCTGAATCTCTTTTTCTAACAATATATCGTATTTCTTAATTCCGAAGTATGCGATTACTTTATGGTTTTCTATATGAATTTCATTGTATTCAAACGACTGATGATGAATGTTTTCCGCATCCATCTTAAAGCCTTGTTTTCGGGCCCACTCATTTGCCTTTTCGTAATCGCCCTTTTGATAAAAATATACGTCAATATCGCCGGGTGTGCGATGTTCAGATTTTGGATAAAGAATGGCATTTCCCTGTCCTTTCAACAAGACAAACGGACAATTCAGCTTTTCATACTCTGCTGAAAGACTCTTTAATGTATTGTTTATGTGTTCGTTTGATTTTTCAATGGATTCGGTTTGTAGAAAAAGTTTATACAATATTTTTCTTTCGGGGCGAAGTTCGGCGGGCAATGTCATTATGCCATCGTACAATAAAGCATTAACTTTTTGCGATTCTCCAAAATTGATTATCTCTCCCCAAACAGAAGAATCCATATGCTGGAACAGATTTTCATCCGCCGATTTGTTCCAAACAGCAGAACGAAGCAGTTCCAAAAAAAGCGAAACTGCCTGCTCATTCATAAAGTACGCCTGCTTGAATAAGTTTCTCTGCTAATGCCTGTGCATCGGCTATGGCCTGAGCTTTGTTGATCCCGTATTTTCCGGACAATTTGTCGGCCCATTCCAAAACGGTAAAATCGTTATCGAAACTTTCGGTTATTAAAAACTCAGCAGATTGATTGAGTGATATTACGCGGGTATAATTAAGATTTTCGCCATCGTTGGAAACCAATATGGATTCATCTCCGATTTGTTTAATTTTGATGTTTTCTTTTATTCTCATTTTTTTTAGACTGTTAGACATTAGATTATAGACTTTTAGACTCGAATTGATATTTATTGTGGAAAAGTTAATCTGTAAATCTTCAAAAAAACTCTTCGTAAAAAAGGGTTCGAAAACCAGCATTTTTTTGCCAGATTCCATCTGCGACTTCCTTTTCTTATTTTTCTGTTCTTTTTATAAACCGCCGTTACTTCCGCAAAGATATTGTTTTTATCGCAAACCTCACGAACGGACAAATTGCCGTCGCCTCTCAATGTAATTGTGTGTTGCTCTACCTTTTCAATTCGGTGAACGATAAATTTATTTTCTTTGGTTTTGGCTAAAACTATATTTCCTTTTTCAAAAGACTTTTCGTTCAACTCCGTTAACTCAATTTCATCCGAAAAGGGACGGATAAAAGGCAGCATGCTATTTCCTTTTACCGGAATTTTTACGGTATGGTGCGCATTGATTTCATCTAAAATATGCGAAAAGAAAATATCGTTTGGAATGATCAGCGACTCCATTTTATGGCAATAACGATCGGGTTAATGATACGGCTTCAGCATCCGGACGGCAATCGAGTCGATAAACCGGTACACGTTGCAGGATATCTGCTACAACATCCAACACCCTGTTTTTATTATCAACATCCGATCTAAGCAACGCAGTGGAAGTATATAGCGAAGACAGCGCTTCAATGTTTTTTAGTTTTGTTAGTTTGTTCTCCGGACTTTGATATAAGTGCACAAAAGCGGCAACTTCTGCCGATTCATTCCGGTAACAAGGAGTACTTCCGCTCCACGGCGCTCCGTAAACTCGAACCGATTCGTTTTCAAATACGCGTATTAACGGTTCATCGTCGTTCAACAATGTACAACCGGGAACAAATTCGCGCCACAGTCTGCTGTGTGTGCTCTTTCCTGTGCCGCTCTTTCCTAAAAAAACAAGCGCTTTGCCATTTAACTCTGTCACAGATGCGTGAACTTTTATTGTTCGATACTTAATTATGGATGTCATCCCAAAAGCCAATCTTAAAAAACTATTAAGAAAGACTGCTTCACTTTCATCGATTAATGTAAGATCAGAAACAATCTCTTTCCAGTTTAGTGAAGCCAAAAAACGATATTCTCTCTTGTCCTGCTTCATCGATACAATAGCACCTTGCGGTGTGTGGTACACATTGTAACTCACTCCGTTCCATTCGAGCGTATCGTCTGAAGGAATTTCAGGAATATCAACTTTTTCTCCACCTTTTAAATGAAATAAAAAGTCATCTTGTTCATTGTTTTCAACATAAAACGGTTCGTAGTTGGACATAATTTTTGAAGTTACTCGTCTATCGGGAGTTTCTATGCTGAAAAGATGGCCGGCAACGCTGTATATAAGTTTTTCGTTCATGTTACAAAGATAGGATTTTATTTATTCTGA
>CAKTUP010000096.1 GCA_934621705.1 uncultured Petrimonas sp. | reverse complement strand
GCACCCCGCACCTCACAACAACCTTATACTTTTATACGGCATCGGTTTTTTGCTCCACAAATCTATCGGAAAGCGGTAGCGGACACTGAGTTCGTGACTTCCGCCGCTTTCTTTTCCAATGCCGGATGTATGCAAATCGTAAGCGTATCCCACTTCGATGTCTTGGATAATGGCTCCGGCGAAAAACGAGTAACCGTCTTTGCCGCGCCACGATGCCCCTGCCGAATACTTTTCCTTGTAAACCATCCGCAAGGCGGTTTGTAAGCGCGTGTGCGATAAATCGGTTTGCGCGAAAAATATCGGTTGTATTTCTAACGGACGAAACAGCGTAATATTGCATCCGGCCATAAAATTATACGATAGCGGAATTTTTGACAGCGTGGAATCGGTTGCCGCGGTTCCCTGCGATACCGGATTATTCATTGCATAAAACGTGGGTTGATTGATGTGCATTGCTGCCGCACCGATGTAGAAATTCGTTGACGTCCACGAAATTCCGGCGTTTAAAGCGAACGTTTTTTTGTCCGCCGGATTGGCTTTTATCGTTTTCTTGTTGTTCCTGGCGGTATCGGCGGTGAGGTGAACGGAGGCGGCATCGAAATTGAGCTCGTGCATCCCGGCCTGAACGCCGATATTGAGCATCCCTTTGCCGATTTTTTGTTTAAATGTATATTGTGCCGCGAAAAGCGAATTCCGTTCGTTGCCAACTGAATGATTGTGTGTGAGAACTCCAATGCCGTGGCGCAACCCGAAAAACTCGATCGGCGTATCGGCCGAAACAAAAATGTGTTTGGGCGCGTTTTCCAGGCCGGCCCATTGGTATTTGTAAATTCCTGAAACCTGAATTTTGTCACTCTCGCCGGCAAACGAGGGGTTGTAATACTGCCTTGCCGCCCAGAACTGACTGAACAAAGCATCCCATTGTGCCTGCGTGTGCATCGCGAAGAGCAACAAGGAAATTAAAAAAAGAATCCGCCGCTTTTCCATTGAAAATATAACGCAAAAGTGGCGGAAAAATTGTGTGGAAAAAGCCTTTCTTAATCTGATTTACATTAATCTCCTATCCCAACTGATGTTTTCGCCTGTTAAAGTCTTACGCGTTATGTCGGAAATGAATAATCGGGGTGCGGAACCGAATCCGCTCCAAGCAAAACTCATTGATGATTCGGCAGAAACGGGCGCTCACCGTGCAGAAATGAACCGGCGTCGTGCAAAACTCAATGGTTACCGTGCAGAAATGGATGGTAACCCGGTTACCATTCATTTCTGTATGGTGACTACTCATTTTCTCACGGTTACCATCCATTTCTGTACGGTACTTATCCATTTGTAGCTCGGTGACCATTCATTTCTGCGTGGTGCTTATCCATTTCTGTGTGGTTACCATTCATTTCTGCGTGGGAGCAGTAGCTGCTAACTCAAAGTTAGCTGCTACTTAAATAATTTTGTTTTAAGTAGCAGTCAACTACAGTTGACGGCTACTGACCCGCATCACGCTCAACGCTTTCAAAATAAACTTTGGTAACGGTTTTTCGGGGTTTCGGTTTTTGAGATTGATGGCCAGGCCTAGTTTTTTCATAATCGGCACTTTGTGGGTTTCCACGAACTCGATAAGCGTTCCGTCCGGGTCTTCAATGTAGGCAAATTGTCCGGCTGCGTCGCCCATATCAAACGAACTGCCTTCTTTCAGGTTTTGCGTAGTGTCTACGGTAAACGGATGCCCTTTTTCGGCGCAATATTTTCCCAACGCTTCCATATTTCGGATGTCGAAGCAGACTTGGATAAAACCCGGGTCGCCCCAGAAACGGCCTTCGTAAAGTTTTTTCGGCGTGCGTTCCAATGCCTGCACGAGTTCGATATACGACGGGCCGAACAATTCGCTGAAAGCGCCTTTTCTCGGTTTGGAATGAGTGAGCAACCGGCGACGGAATTTCTGATTTCCGGAAGGAAGTCCTTCATAATCTGCAAATGTACCCGTTTCATCGGCGATAATTGTGTCGTAACCCAAAATATCTTTGTAAACAGTCATTGCCTTTTCGATGTCCGAAACACCGATAACAGCGCCCACGGCACCGCCCGTCAGCCGTTTTTCGTCTTTGAAAATATAGTCGTCGTGAACGATTTGAAACAGGTTTCCGTAAGGGTCTTTTACGTAGAAAGTTTGATTTCCGTCCAGGTTTTTGCTTAAATTGGTAACCACGTTCACTTTCGGATTTCGGGAAAACTCGTTAAACGTTTTTGCCACATCGCGGCTTTTTATTTTGCAGACCAATATGCCTAAATCGCCCATATTCAGCTCAAAATCGAGTTGTTTGGGTTTCCGTTCAGCGTACTGCCACACCTCGAAACCGCCGCCGCCCTGCATATTCACGGCAATGCACGCGTGCCGCCGTTGCGGGACACCGCCGGTGTAAGGCAGCATCAGTTCCGCCACTTTGTTGTCTTCCAAAATGCGGATGTCCATATTAAATACATCGATATAATATTTCCACGCTTCGTAAAGGTTGGTTACGCCGATGCCGATTTGCTGAATGCCGCTGATAATGTAGGCCCCCCCACCCCCCGAAGGGGGGATTTGGTTTGCCGAAAATTTATCTGTTGTATGTGATTTTTGACTGTCCATTTTCAACTATTTAATTCAAGTTTCATTATTTGGCTTTCGCAAAGTCCCCCTTTGGGGGGATTTAGGGGGCTTACGTCGCTTTGATTTTTCTCACCAATCTTCTTGAAAGTCCCGGCAAAAACCGCTTAATATACACCATCAGCAGTTCTTTTCCGCCAACGAGGACTTCCGGTTTTTGCTTGCGGATGGCTTTTACAATTTTTCGGGCAGCTTTTTCGGCTGAAATGCCGTCGGCTTGTCCGTCGTCCATTTGGGCGTACTTGGAACCGTCGGCCTCGAGGGCGTTGTAGGAGATGTTGGTTTTTACCCGGCCGGGACAAACCATTGTTACGCGAATATTTAGGGCGTAATACTCGGCGTGCACGGTCTCAAAAAATCCGTAGAGCGCGAATTTAGAAGACGAGTAGGCTGATCGCAACGGAAAACCGAATTTTCCTGCAATGCTGGTGGTTACGGCAAGGGTTCCACCGCCGTTTTCAATCATCTTCGGAAGTAAGCGCTTGGTGATTTTTACAGGTGCAAAGAAATTTATATCCATTATTTTCTTGTCCACCGAAAAATCAGTCTCAATCGCTATTCCACGTTGGCTGATGCCCGCGTTGTGAAACATCACGTCTATTTTTCCGAAAAGAGAAAGCGCTTTATCGGTCAGCGCATCTAAATTATCGATATCCGAAAGGTCGTACGGCAATATTTCGCACTTCGCGCCCAAATCGATGCACTTTTGCTGCACTTTTTTCAGTTGCTCTTTGCGTGTGGCGGTTAAAATAAGGCTTGCGCCTTCGGCGGCGAACAAATACGAACACGCTTCGCCGATACCCGACGAAGCGCCCGTGATCCATATAATTTTATTCTTAATTTGCTGCATAAATCAATCGCTCAACACTTCGTCCCACAACTGGTTGCGGTAGCCGTCAATTTCGTGCGGCACGCATTCATCGGCATTGGTAACTTCCTGCGTGGTATAAATCATCTGTTCCAGAAAATAGGGCGCCCGAACGGCTCCTTCGCCGATGTTTATCATCACGGTTTCGCCGTCTTTAATCAGATTTTTTTTCAATGCAACAAAAAATCCTGCTACGCAGACGGTGGATGCCGGGCCAGGAACCATTTTTTGCTCGAAAGCAATCAGTTTTCCGAGCGGAATAAGTTTCGATTCGCGCATCCTGACAAAAGTGCCGTTGGTTTTTCTGACTAATTTTGCAATAATGGGGTAGGTGGCGGGATTTCCGGTGGCCAGGGTGGGCACGTCGGTTTTCGGATTTTCGATAATGGGATAGCTTTTTTCGAATCCTTCGGGAAATCCTTTGGCTTCAGCTTTTTCCCACGCTTGTACCATCGGGTCGCAACCGTCGGATTGCACCATAATGAAGCGCGGATTTTTTAGATTGGGATAGATATGCCCGATTTCGCGAATTCCCTTATCGATGGCCAACGGCCCGGTTCCGCCGCTGATGGCCTGAATATACACATCGGGCGCTTTGCCGAGTTGGCGCAGCCATTCGAAAACCATCGTTTTTTTGGCTTCGATACGAATGGGGTCGATATTTCCGGTGGACATTTGAATGTGGTGGCGTTTGGCATATTCGGCGGCCACTTCTTTGGCCTTGGCGTAATCGCCCATAACGCGGAAAACCTGCTGCCCGAACGAACTGATGGTCGCTTCCGATGCGCGGATGGCGTCTTCGGGCATAAAAACCGAGCAGTTTACTCCGGCAATGGACAGGTATTTGGCATACGCCGTTGCGGAGTTTCCGGTGGAGGCAATGCAGTATTGTTTAAGCCCGTTTTCCTTGAAAATGCTGGCTGCAAGCGCTGCGGCCACGTCTTTGAAGGTTCCGGTTCCGCCGTTCAGATCGTTTCGATAGGCGTGAACTTCGATGTTTAACCCGTATTTTTCTTTAGCAAACTCTTCCAGAAAATGCCACCGCTCGATGGGCGCCGTGCCTTCGTCGCGGGTAATGATGTGTCTTCTGAGTACCAACGGCAAATAGGGAAAGTAATGCCAGAAATTGTGCGGATTTCCTTTTATAAAACGCGACAAACGTTTATAGGACGTATTGTACCAAACTTCGGAATGTTTATTTCCGCAATTGGGACACTTCTGAAACTGGTCGAACCACGTTTTGAAATTGGGCGTTTCGAATCCGCATTCGGTACATTTCAGGTAATACTTTTTTTGTCTTTTTACACGTAGTCTCATTTTGATTTACGATTTACGATTTAGGTTCCCGCATGCGCGAAAATAAAAATTTACGATTGGCTGTTTCCGCGTAAATCCGCTAAATCTGTGTTATCCGTGTGTTGTTTATTTTACTGAGCCATAGAACGCATTTCGTCCGAAATATATTTTCCGGCTTCGAGATTGACTTTTATTTTCTTGAAAACTTCGATGGTTTCCGTTACTTCTTTCATCGTGTGCGATGCAGTCGGGATAAGGCGAAGCATCAAAACGTCTTTCGGAACAACGGGGTAAACCACAATGGAGCAGAATACGTTGTGATTTTCGCGCAGGTCGATAACAATATTCGTCCCTTCCGGCACCGAGCCGCTGAAATAAACCGGCGTAACCGGCGATTCCGTGTTTCCGATATTAAAGCCTTCGGCTACCAATCCGTCCTGTAGGGCTTTGGCTATTTTCCAGAGATTTTCCTTGTGTTCGGGCTGGTTTTGAAGGATGTCCAGTCGTTTCAATGCGCCAATAACCATTGGCATCGGGAGTGATTTGGCGAAAATCTGCGAACGCATGTTGTATTTTAACGAATTCACAATGGCTCTTTCGGAAGCCACAAACGCGCCGATTCCGGCCATGGATTTGGCAAATGTGCCGAAATAGATGTCCACTTCGTCCATCAATCCGAAGTGCTCGCTGGCACCGGCTCCGGTTTCTCCCATAGTTCCGAAGCCGTGCGCATCGTCGATCATCAGGCGGAAGTTGTATTTTTTCTTCAATTCCACAATTCCCGGCAGGTTACCCAAATCGCCCGACATTCCGAAAACGCCTTCGGTAATTAGCAGAATTCCGCCGTTGTTGTCATCGGCCTGTTTGGTGGCGAAACGAAGCATTTTGTCGGCACGTTCCATGTCGTTGTGCGGGAAAACGAAACTTTTTCCGCCTTTGGCTTTGTGCAGAAAAATTCCGTCCATAATGCAGGCGTGCGATTCGGAATCGTACACGATTACGTCCTTGCGCGTACAAAGCGAATCGATAATGGAAACCATTCCCTGATAACCGTAATTGAGCAGGTAAGCAGCTTCTTTTTTCTCGAATGCGGCGAGGCGTTCTTCCAGTTCTTTGTGATATTTTGTCTGGCCGGACATCATCCGGGCGCCCATCGGATAGGCCATTCCCCATTGCGCGGCGGCATCGGCATCGGCCTTGCGCACTTCGGGATGGTTGGCAAGCCCGAGATAATTGTTCAAACTCCAGGTGATCACTTCACGTCCGTGAAACTTCATCCGTGGCCCTATTTCTCCTTCCAGTTCGGGAAACATAAAATAGCCTTCCGCTTTTTTGCGATACTGCTCCAGCGGCCCTTCCATACCTTTAAGCCGGTCAAAAATATCTAACATAAGATTGTAAATGAGTTATGAGTTGTTAGTTCTGAGTTTTTTTGGAGACGCAGTCCGTTTTACGGGATTTTCGCTATGCTCCAAGATATTGCGTTTCTGTAAACTTTTTTGATTTCTTGTGCAAAAATAGTCTTTCTTTCTGAATTTGTGAAATTTGTTTTGTTTAAAAAGTAGAGACGCGATTTATCGCGTCTCGAGAAAATTGACGTGAAGTGCGAAACACCGTCTGAAAGAATAGACTCGAAGGCTTGAAAAGAAATGAGACGCGATGAATCGCGTCTCTACATAATGTTTCTGACAGTTAAACTCTTTAATCTCTCTGCTTTATCTCTTCAAATTCCACATCAACGGCATCTGTTTTTTCAAAACTTTTTCGTTGATAATCCAGAATCCGGTCTTCCTGAGTTTCGGGTTCTTTTTGCTGTTGTTGCGAATGACGGCTGTATGGGCTGGCTTGCGGTTTTCGTCTTGTTCCGAAAAGGATACGCCCCAAAAAGCTAATTACCATGTAAATAACCGCAAATATGAGTAAAACTTTAAATAGAAATCCCATTTTCAATTAATTTAGTTCAAAAAATATCTGTAAAGATAATAGGAATAATGCAATGCATCTCAATGCTTTGGAAAAATTAACGAATAGTTCTTTTCTTTCCGGAAGTTACTGCCGAAATGGCAATGTAAGCCAGAATTCCCCAGGCAACGCCTATAATTCCCCAGAGCAAAACAAATGCGATCATCAGAACAATGAGCAACAGTTGTTTTTCGTTTCCCTTCAGTTTCAAGTTTTTTAGTTTGAGCGAAAACATGGGAATTTCTGAAATCATCAGCAACGAAAGGACAAAAATGAAACCGATTGTCAGATAAAAATAAAATCCATTGGTGTTTGCGAGTAAGTGTGTTCCGTAAACGTAAGTTATCCAAAATAAGCCGTTTGCAGGTGTGGGAAGACCGAGAAACGATGTGGTTTGCCGCTCGTCGATATTGAATTTGGCAAGTCGGTAAGCGGAGAAAACGGGGATCAGGAACGCCAGGTAAGGGAGATAATTCTGAAGCGGCGATAAGAAATCGGGAAAAAGGATGAATTCCTTAAGCAGCATAAAAACAGCCGCTGCCGGCGCAACGCCGAAACTCACCACATCGGCCAGCGAATCCAATTCCACACCGATTTTGGAAGAAACTCCCAACGCACGGGCGGCCAATCCATCAAAAAAATCGAAAACCGCTGCCAGCGTTACGAAAATCACAACCGACAAAAAGTTTCCGCCGAAAGCCATTACAATAGCAATACATCCCGAAAACAGGTTCAGCAGCGTGATTATGTTGGGAATTTGTTTCTTCATTTTTTCGGTTGTTGTTACCCCCGCCCCCTAAAGGGGAGTTTTAGGGCTAAGAGTGATGTTT
>CAKTUP010000095.1 GCA_934621705.1 uncultured Petrimonas sp. | reverse complement strand
TTTTTTATGCATCAATATGCGCGTAAGTGGCATTTTCTTCGATGAACTCGCGGCGCGGAGCAACATCTTCGCCCATCAGCATCGAGAAAATAATATCGGCATCGGCCGCGTTTTCGATGGTTACCTGACGAAGCGTACGCTTTTCGGGATTCATCGTCGTTTCCCAAAGTTGCTCGGCGTTCATCTCGCCCAACCCTTTGTAGCGCTGCGTATGAACGGCATTCTCGTTTCCATCGGCATATTTATCGATAAACGCCTGACGCTGACGGTCGTCCCAGCAATACTCTTCCATCTTGCCTTTCTTTAACAGATAAAGCGGCGGAGTGGCAATGTACACGTAACCGTTCTCGATGAGCGGTTTCATATAGCGGAAAAAGAACGTGAGAATGAGCGTGGCAATGTGGCTTCCGTCCACATCGGCGTCAGTCATGATCACCACTTTGTGGTAACGCAGTTTTTCGATATTCAGCGCTTTGGAATCCTCTTCGGTTCCGATGGTTACGCCAAGAGCGGTGTATATGTTCCGGATTTCTTCGTTCTCGAAAACGCGGTGAGTCATCACTTTTTCCACGTTCAGGATCTTTCCGCGAAGCGGCAGAATAGCCTGAAATATGCGGTCGCGGCCTTGTTTGGCTGTTCCGCCGGCCGAGTCTCCTTCCACGATGAAGATTTCGCACTTTGTAGCGTCTTTATCGGAACAATCGGCCAACTTTCCGGGAAGCCCAGCACCCGATAACGGCGATTTACGTTGCACCAATTCACGGGCTTTTCGCGCCGCGTGGCGAGCCGTTGCGGCCAAGATTACTTTCTCGACAATGATTTTCGCTTCTTTGGGATGCTCTTCCAGGTAATTAGTCAACGCTTCACCAATGGCTTGGTCAACGGCGCCGATAACCTCACTGTTACCCAGTTTGGTTTTCGTTTGTCCCTCGAATTGCGGTTCGGCCACTTTTACGGATAATACGGCTGTAAGGCCTTCGCGAAAGTCGTCGCCGCTGATTTCCACCTTCACTTTTTCCAGCATTTTGGAATCTTCGGCGTATTTTTTCAGCGTGCGCGAAAGTCCTCTGCGGAAACCGGTCAGGTGTGTTCCGCCTTCGATGGTGTTGATGTTATTCACGTACGAAAAAATATTTTCGTTGTACGTGGAATTGTACGTCATCGCTATTTCGATGGGGACGCCGTTCTTTTCGGTAACGATGTGAATGGGTTCCGAAATCAGCGGCTCCTTGGCTTTGTCGATGTAGCGCACGAATTCTTCCAGCCCGCTTTCGGAATAGAAACGTTCTGTTTTGAACGTTCCGTCTTCACGCGGATTGCGGCGATCGGTAAGTGTCAGTGTTACTCCGGCATTCAAAAACGCCAGTTCGCGAAGGCGAGTGGATAAAATATCGTAACGGTATTCCGAAACGATAAAAATTGTTTCATCCGGTTTAAAACTGATAATGGTTCCCGTTTTATCGGTTTCGCCCACAACTTTCACATCGGCGTACGGTTTTCCGCGCGAATATTCCTGCACGTGAATTTTTCCATCACGGTGAATTTCAGCTTTCAGGTATTGCGAAAGCGCGTTCACGCACGACACACCCACCCCGTGCAAACCGCCGGAAACCTTGTATGTTCCTTTGTCGAACTTTCCTCCGGCGTGCAGCACGGTAAGTACCACTTCGAGCGCCGATTTTTTTTCTTTTTCGTGGTAATCCACCGGAATTCCGCGTCCGTTGTCGGTTACGGTGATGGAATTATCCTCGTTGATGGTTACGTTTATTTCGTTGCAATATCCGGCAAGCGCTTCGTCGATAGAGTTATCAACTACCTCGTAAACAAGATGATGAAACCCTTTTTCACTTACGTCTCCAATATACATCGCCGGGCGTTTGCGCACCGCTTCCAACCCTTCGAGCACCTGAATGTTTTGCGCGGAATAATTACCGCTTGCCAAATTTTTTTCTTCTTCTGTCATTTTAATCCTTTAAATATCTCTCTGAAAATTAGTAATTTATTCGCATTAGCTTGTTGGCTAAAAAATCGAACAAATATACGAAAAAATCGCCATTCTACCAACCGTTTTTCGTTTTTTTAGCACAAAGAAAGCGGCCAAAAAGCCGCTTAGAATTCATAATCAATAGCTGCCCGCTCCGTTCGCACCTTAACGATGAATCCTCCCACTTTTTGGTGCTCGGGATGTGTGATGTAGGTTTGCAAATCGTCCAGGTTTTTAAATTCGCTGTCGAGCACGATGTCGTAGTTGCCGGCAGGAGCATCGGGATGATTTATCGATACTTCCATTTTCAGAATTTCGGGAATGGAATCTTTCAGCGTCTCAAGGCGTTGCTTGATGATAGCCGCGTTTTCGGCTTTCGAATTGCCCTCGGCCTCATCGGCCAGTTTAAATAGCACAATGTGTTTGATCATAAAATGTTTGTTTTATTACCGTTTATAATACTACATTACCAAATAGAAAGACAATATGTATTTAATTCGGTAATTAGTTGATAAAAAAGCTGTTTCACATAACTATATGGATTACTTATCAATATTATTGCCCGAATGGGCAGAATAATAATAGCCGTACGTGAAACGTACGATAGGCTGATAACGCGTTACCCACAACCCTGAAATGGGTTGAACCAAATATTCTAAAAGTAATTATTCAACCCTTTCGGGTTGGTGCGCCGCTCACATTGTTTTATTCCCGTATGTTTTACATACGGCTATTGTAGTTTAACCCTTGCGGGTAAAATAATAAAAATGCAACCGAACGCGGTATAATATTTCTTATTTTGGCAAAGTAGTCATAAAGTCACAAAATTACTAAAAAATCATTGTCCGAAAAAATCAAAGTTGTTTCCTCGTTTTTTCGTAACTTTGCTGGAAGCATAAATTAAACTATTAAAATCAACCGATTATGAGTACAGCAACAATTATTACCATCGCAGGTGTTATAGTAATCGTATTGGCGTTTTTTCAATACTACAACGCAAGCAAGAAAAGAAGGCGGAAATACAAAGATAAAAAGTAGCGGCTGCTTCGGAAGCAACTGCTACTTAACACAAAAAAGCCGAACATACTTGTCCGGCTTCATCTGTATGAATTAGCGAATCAAAGAATTTAGCTCAATTTGCTGATGTGCGCAGCTAATTTAGACTTTAAGTTATTGGCCTTGTTCTGGTGAATAACTTTTTTCTTCGCCAGTTTATCCAGCATCGAGCAAACTTCGGGATACATTTTGGCGGCTTCTTCCTTGGAAGTTAAAGCGCGCAATGCACGTACCGAATTTCTGGTTGTGCGCGATACATAACGGTTTGATAAACGACGAACTTTTGTTTGTCTGATTCTTTTTTCTGCTGATTTGTGATTTGCCATTATCGTTTGACTTGTTTAAATCTTTTTTGTTGTAGCCCATAGGGGAATCGAACCCCTCTTTCCAGAATGAAAATCTGGCGTCCTAACCGATAGACGAATGGGCCATTTGAGTTGCGAACCCGAAAGAAAAATTAACCTTTCCTCAAATTGCGAGTGCAAAGATAAAACCTTTTTTGAAACCGACAAAATATTGCCTATTATTTTTCACAAAAAACTCGATTTTATAGCAAAATTAGAAAAAAAACGATACCCAACAGAATTTTAAACCCGATAAATTGGATATTCCAAAAATTATTCCTACTTTTGCACCCCAATAATTCGGCAACAAATAAAACATCAGATAAAATGAAAAGAACATTTCAACCCTCAAACAGAAAGAGAAGAAACAAACACGGTTTCCTTTCGAGAATGGCAACCAAGAACGGAAGAAAAGTACTGGCTGCCCGTCGTGCCAAAGGAAGAGCAAGATTAACCGTAGCCGGATAATCGTAATAAGGTCTTCAACTCATTGAAAGCAGGAATGTGCAATGCATATTCCTGCTTTTTTGTTTTGTTAGCATACCTGCATCAAACTCTTTACTCTCAAAAAACCAAAGACAATCATTTTTTTTATACTTTTGTAGTGAAATTTCAATATCATATTTAAAGTATGAGTACAAAACCTGTTATAAAGAATTTTCTGGGGAACAACATTCTCCTCAACATAGTAGCCATTGGCGTTGTCGCTATTCTGCTGCTGATACTTACCCTGCTCTTTCTGAATGTGTACACCCGTCACGGACAAAATGTGGTGGTGCCTCAGTTGCAGGGGCTTCAGGAAGAAGAAGCCGAAGCCATGCTGAAATCCAAAGGATTGGATATTATGGTGGTTGATTCTATCTTTAAAAAGGAAGCCGTTCCCGGTTCAATAATCGACCAGACTCCAAAACCGAACAACAAAGTGAAGGAAGGCCGCGATATTTACGTAACCATTTATGCACGCAACCCGCAGCAAATTTCCGTTCCCGGATTGGTGGATTTTTCCACGCGTCAGGCCATTGCGTTGCTCAACTCCATCGGATTCACGCAGATTGCCATCGAAGAAGTTCCGGCACAATACAGCGGCCTGGTTATGTCGGTGGAATACAGGGGAAAAAAGCTGATGCCCGATGAACAAATTCCCGCCGGTTCGCCCCTGAAATTGGTGGTGAGCAGTGGAATGGTGGACGATTCGCTGAATATGAACCGCGAATTTGTGGTTTCGCCCGGACAGGTAAGATCGATTCCCGATTCTGTACAACGCACGCCCAGTCAGTCGTCGAGTATTGACGAATCATTTTTTTAACAAAAGATTGAGAGCGAAAAACGATTGCGTGTGAAGGAAGACGAATTAGACGATATACAGGATTTTTCGGAAGATGAAGATGAGTTGATGGACAATTCTTCACAAAACGAAAAATTTGAGCATTATCGATTTGTAGCCGATAAAGGACAAAGTCTGCTGCGAATCGATAAATTTTTATCCGACCGCATCGAAGGAATTTCACGAAACCGGATACAGCAGGCAGCCGATGCCGAATGCATTCTGGTGAACGGCACGCCCGTGAAATCGAGCTACAAGGTGAAACCGCTGGACGTTATTTCCATTGTGATGGACCGCCCGCGGCGCGAACTGGAAATCCTTCCCGAAGATATCCCACTGAATATCGTTTACGAAGACGATGATTTTATGGTCATCAATAAACCGCCCGGAATGGTAGTACATCCCGGACACGGAAATTACACCGGAACGCTTGTTAACGCGATAGCGTTTCATTTGAAATTCGAAAAAGGAATGGATATGACCGACCCGCGACTGGGATTGGTTCATCGAATCGACAAAGATACATCGGGTTTGCTGCTCGTGGCCAAAACACCCGATGCAAAAACGCACCTTTCGGCACAATTTTTCAACAAAACCACCAAACGCCGCTACGTTGCGCTGGTGTGGGGAAACGTGGCCAACGACTCGGGAACCGTTACCGGAAATCTCGGCCGCGACCCGAAAGACCGTATGCAAATGCGCGTTTTTGAAGACGGTGAACACGGAAAACCTGCGGTTACACATTATAAGGTATTGGAACGTTTCGGTTACGTAACGCTTGTTCAATGCGAACTGGAAACGGGGCGCACGCATCAGATACGCGTACACATGAAGCACATCGGGCACACGCTGTTCAACGACGAGCGCTACGGCGGTAACGAAGTGTTACGCGGAACGCATTTTGCTAAATACAAGCAATTTGTGTACAATTGTTTCGCCATTTGTCCGCGACAATGCCTGCATGCGCAAACGCTCGGCTTCGTTCATCCGCGAACGGGCAAAGAAATGTTTTTCGAGAGCGAACTGCCGCAGGATATGCAGGAAGTTATCGGGAAATGGCGCACATATACTGAGTCGAGAGAAGTTAGAAATTAGAAGTCAGAAATTAGAATATGAAAAAAAATATCGCCATAATTTGGGGCGGATATTCATCCGAAATTGTGGTTTCGGAAAAAAGTGCCCAAGGTATTTACTCTTTTATCGACAAAGAGAAATACAACGTTTATAAGGTAAAAATAGACGAACACGTGTGGGAAGCCGAGTGCGGAAACGAGACTTTCCCCATCGATAAAAACGATTTCAGTTTCACGGCAAACGGACAAAAAATTCCGTTCGATTTTGCCTACATCACCATCCACGGCACTCCGGGCGAAGACGGCGTGCTGCAAGGCTATTTCGATATGCTTCGTATCCCCTACTCCAACTGCGGCGTGCTGGCATCGGCGCTTACGTTCAGCAAGTTCACATGCAATAATTTCTTGAAAAGTTTCGGATTTAAGGTGGCCGAATCGGTGGTGCTTCGTCCGAATGATGATTACGATACCGAAAACATCGTTAGCAAATTAGGTTTACCGGTTTTCGTGAAACCCAACGTTGGCGGCTCCAGCTTTGCCACCACCAAAGTAAAAGAAGCATCGAATCTGCAACACGCTATTGATGAAGCTTTTGCCGAAGCTCCCGAAGTAATGATAGAAAGTTTCATCCCGGGAACGGAAGTAACCTGCGGTTGTTATCAAGCCGAAAAAGGATTTCAACACCTGCCGCTTACCGAAGTGGTTACCAAAAACGAATTTTTCGATTACAATGCCAAATATCAAGGCGAAGTAGAAGAAATTACGCCGGCACGCATTGCCGACGAAACGGCCGCCGAAATTCAGCGCCAAACCGAACAAATTTATCATCTTATCGGCGCAAAAGGCATTATCCGTGCAGATTACATCATTTCCAACGGTGTTCCCGTTCTGCTGGAAGTAAATACCACGCCCGGAATGACCGCGACCAGTTTTATCCCCCAACAAGTGCGCGTCGCCGGACTTAACATTTCTGACGTAATGACCGATATCATTGAATACGAGTACAATAAACTCAAAAAACGGAATTGAGAGAATGAAAACACAACCTGAAAATAATTTCGACGATATTCGTCCCTTGCACGACAACGAAGTGCCGGCGGCCATTAAATCATTGCTCGCCAACGATTATTTCCGTCGTGCTGTTGAACCGCTGCTGAAACCGTTGACGTGGGAAATGTTTAGCGGAGCTATGTTGATGTGCCAATCGGTTCACGATTTCCAGAGCAACATCATTTATCCGTTCATGAAACAACTGATCGCCAAAACCACTTCGGAGCTTACCGGCATTGGATTCGACCATTTCGAAAACGGTTCAAACCACGTCATTATTTCCAACCACCGCGATATCGTTTTGGATGCGGCTTTCCTGAACATTCTGTTTTTCGATGAAAAAATTAACACATCGGAAATCGCCATCGGCGACAATTTGTTAATTTATCCGTGGATAACCGAATTGGTTCGGCTCAACAAAAGTTTTATCGTGAAACGCGGCGTTTCGGTTCGCGAAATGTTAAATACGTCGAAGCATCTGTCGGAATATATTTTCGATACGGTTAACAATCGAAATCAATCCGTTTGGATTGCTCAACGCGAAGGCCGGGCAAAGGATTCCGACGATAAAACGCAGACCAGCCTGTTGAAGATGCTCACGTTGTACAACAGTTCAAAACCGGTAGAAGCGCTAGAGTCGCTCAACATCGTGCCGCTTTCCATTACCTACGAGTTCGATCCGTGCGATTTTCTCAAAGCCAAAGAGTATCAGCTCAAAAGGGACAATCCGGAGTACCGGAAAAGCCAGGCCGATGATATCGAAAATATGCAGACGGGAATTATGGGCTACAAGGGAAAAGTTTTTTTCCGGTTCGGAAAACAGATCAACGGCGAGTTGTCGGAAATAGGTGCGGACGTTAACCGGACAAAAGTGCTGGAACTTGCTGCCGAAGCCATCGACACGGAAATTTA
>CAKTUP010000094.1 GCA_934621705.1 uncultured Petrimonas sp. | reverse complement strand
GCATCATAAAATGAAAAAAAAACTCATCATAAAAATAGGCACATCCACGCTCACAGCGGGAACCAACCGCATTTCGTTCGCGGTAATTGAAAGCCTGGCGCGGCAGATTGTTGAACTGAAAAAAGAGTTCGACATTGTTATAGTTTCATCAGGCGCCATTGCCACCGCGCGACAATTTGTGGAAATCAACGGTTTTCACAAAAACGTGGATTCCAAGCAGGCAATGGCGGCCATCGGACAAACCAAGCTGATGGAACTGTACGATGATATTTTCCGCACATTCGGACTGAATATCGCACAAATTTTGCTCACGTACCGCGATTTCGAAAACGAAGTCGCCAACGAGAACACCCGAAACACCATCAACAAACTGTGGGAAGTGGATTACATTCCCATCGTTAACGAAAACGACACGGTTTCCATCGAAGAAATCGTGCTGGGCGACAACGATAAACTCTCGGCGCTGGTAGCTGTTATCACCAACGCCGATCTCCTCATTCTCGTGTCCGATATCGACGGCATTTTTACTTGCAACCCGCACTTGCATCAGGATGCAGAACTGATAACCGACGTAAGCGATCTCAATTCGATATCGCATTGCATTGAAGAAAAGGAATCGACGCTTGGGACAGGAGGAATGTCATCCAAAATCCACGCTGCCGAAATTTGTATGAGAAACGGTGTGGAGATGTGGATTGTGAACGGGCAGCGTGCCAATTATATTGTGAAAGCGCTGAACGGTGGTATTCCGTTTACGAGATTTTCAGCAAAGAGCTAAGAGCAGAGAGCATTGGGCGTTGGGTAAAAAACGCTGACCTTTAAACTTTAAACATCAAACGTTAAACGTTAAAATATGAACTACGGTTTTATCGGTTTCGGCAACCTTGCCAAAGCTGTTTATCAGGGACTTAAAAGCATAAACAACATACAATTTGCTTATTTTGCCCGAAGTAAAAAAGAGACGGAAATTCCTTTTTTCGACAAAATGGAAGAACTGGTTTCTTTTGCCGATGTAATTTGGCTGGGCATCAAGCCGCAGGATATAAGAGGAATTCTGGAGAAATTGCAACCGCTGAATCTGGAAGGAAAACTCATTGTTTCGCCCGTAGCCGGAAAAAGCATCGCTTTTATCGAAAGCTATGTGGGAAAAGATATTCCTATTGTCCGTATAATGCCCAACTTGGCAATGGCTTATCAGAAATCGGTTACTGCGTTTGCCACCAACCAACCCGAAAATCCGGAAACAGAAAAAATATTTCAAATTCTTACCAAATTAGGCAAAGCCGTAAAACTGAACGAAAACGGATTCGATCTTTTCACATCGGTTTTCGGGAGCGGGCCGGCATTTATTTTAGCGTTTATCCAAATTTTCAAGGAAAAAATGCGAGAGTTCGACTTGCCCGGAAACGTTCTCGATGAACTTTTACTCGGACTCACACAAGGCACCGCACTTTATTTCACCGAAAACCAGGCCAATTTCAGCATAGAAGAACTCATTCAAAACATTACCAGCAAAGGCGGAACCACGCAAGCCGGACTGGATCATTTCCGTCACCACGAAATAGGAAAACACTTCGAAGGTGTGCTGGATGCCGCACGCAACAGGTCGGAAGAAATGAGTAAAAATTGAACATTTTTTAATCTGCAGACAATTATTATTTTTTTGCCCGACTTTTTTGTGTAAATTGTCCCCTTGAATCGAAACAAAAATCATTCGTTTGCGTTTATAACAAAGAATTTTATTACCAAAACGAATGTGAAACATACCACAAAAAATAGTTTATATGGCAAGCAAGAAAAATTTTATCATCGACACGAACGTGATTCTTCACGATTACAGTTTTATTGAAAATTTTGAAGAAAACGACATCTACATTCCGTTTGTAGTTCTGGAAGAACTCGACAAATTTAAAAAAGGTAACGAACAAATCAACTTCAACGCGCGAGCTTTCGTGCGTGAACTCGATTTAATTACCGACGATAATTTGTTTAAATCGGGTGCCGATTTGGGCGTCGGACGCGGAAAGTTGTACATCGTGAACAGCGTAAAAACGCACGATAAAATAGAAAGTGCCTTTCCCGAAAAAACCAACGATAACCGCATTCTTTCCACCGTGCTGGATGTTAACGAAAAACATCCCAAAATGAAATCCATTCTCGTTACCAAAGACATCAACCTGCGTATGAAAGCCCGTTCGCTGGGCATTCCGGTGGAAGATTACATCAACGATAAAGTGGTGGATATTGATGTTTTCGGACGGGGAGAACAAATTATCGAAGGCATTAATCCCGATTTAATTGATAAAATTTACGCGCAACCCACCGGAGTTGATGTGGATGAATTCACTTTTGAAAATCCGCTCATTCCCAACGATTCTTTTGTGCTGAAAAGCGAACGCAACAGCGTGTTGGCGCGATTTAATCCGTTCACGCATAAAATAATCCGCGTGGACAAGGAGTCCAGTTTCGGAATTTCGCCCCGCAATGCCGAACAAACATTTGCGCTTGGCGTGTTGAACGACCCCGATATTAAACTGGTGGGAATAACCGGAAAAGCAGGAACCGGAAAGACATTGCTGGCATTGGCTGCCGCTATGAAGCAAAGCAAGCAATACAGCCAAATTTTGCTGGCACGACCAATTGTTTCGTTGTCCAACAAAGATTTAGGATATTTACCGGGGGACGAAAAACAAAAAATCGCACCTTACATGCAACCGTTGTTCGACAACCTGAACGTGATAAAATCGCAACTCGGGCCAAACAGCGCCGAACTTCGTTCCATAGACGAGATGCAGAAATCGGGAAAACTAGAAATCGAAGCGCTGGCATTTATTCGCGGCCGCAGTTTAAGCGAAACTTTCTGCATTGTGGATGAAGCGCAAAACCTTACTCCACACGAAGTGAAAACCATCATCACCCGCGCCGGAGAAGGCACGAAAATGGTTTTCACGGGCGATTTGCAGCAAATCGATTCGCCCTATCTCGATTCGCAATCCAACGGATTGGCATATATGATCGATAAAATGAAGGGGCAGAATGTTTTCGCTCATGTGAATCTGGTAAAAGGTGAGCGGAGTGAGTTGTCGGAGTTGGCGAGCAATCTTTTGTAGACAATAGAGCAAAGATTAAAGAATAAAGACTTTTGAAAGCCGGATTGAATGAATCTCTCAATCCGGTTTTCTTTGTAACTCGTAAATCCACAATCCCAAATCCTAAATTTTATGTATCTTTGCATCTCAAATCAAGACACCTGACAACGATGCAAAAACCCTCCATACCCAAAGGAACCCGTGATTTTTCGCCCGAAGAAATGGCGAAACGCAACTATATTTTCGACACCATAAAAGAAGTGTATCGCCTGTATGGCTTTCGCCAAATTGAAACGCCCGCGATGGAAAACCTTTCCACGCTGATGGGAAAATATGGCGAAGAGGGGGATAAACTGCTGTTTAAGCTACTAGAATCAGGAGATTATTTAAATAATATTCCAATTAATTCAAGAGGCTTAGATAATAATCAAATAAATAGATTAATAAATTTAGATGATAATACCTACTTTTGGCCATTGGTAAGATTGACACAGATTCTTGGTAGATGTAATGATATTAAAATAATCGAAGAAGAGTTCAATCAAACTTATATTGATAACGAAGATATGCTTAATCTAAGTAAGTTTATTTTCTATAAAGCTAACAATAAAAGGAAGAGTATAGAAGAACTCCGAGATTATCATAAGCATCTTAGTGCTTTGAAAATGAAACAAGAAGTTGAGAATATTGATACTACCACAACTCAATACTTGGCATTGATAGTAAAAGATCTTAAAACAAATATCAATAAAAGTATTACACAAAATAGAACCAGATTCTTCAACAACAAAAATATAAACAAATTAACTAACAAAATTTCGGAAAAAGGATTGCGATACGACCTCACCGTGCCGTTTGCCCGATACGTAGTAATGCACCGAAACGAAATTACGTTCCCGTTCAAACGATTTCAAATTCAGCCTGTTTGGCGTGCTGATCGTCCGCAAAAAGGGCGTTATCGCGAGTTTTTTCAATGCGATGCCGATGTGGTAGGTTCCGATTCGCTGCTCAACGAAGTGGAACTGGTTCAGATTATCGATGAAGTTTTTCGCCGGCTCAATATCCGTGTCTCGGTAAAATTAAACAACCGCAAAATCCTTTCGGGTATTGCCGAAATCATCGGCGAAGCCGACAAAATTACGGATATCACCGTGGCTATCGATAAACTCGATAAAATCGGCCTGGAAAAGGTAAACGAAGAACTGCTCTCCAAGAATATACCGCAGGGAGCCATCGATAAACTGCAACCCATTATTTTGCTAAGCGGAACCAATAACGAGAAAATTGCCACGCTCAAAAACGTGCTTTCGGCTTCCGAAATCGGACTAAAAGGCGTTGAAGAGCTGGAATTTATCCTCGACAAAACCGATATGTTAAACATCGGTTGCGAACTGGAACTCGACCTCACCTTGGCACGCGGGCTCAACTATTACACCGGCGCCATCATCGAAGTAAAAGCACTGGACGTGGAAATCGGCAGCATCACCGGCGGCGGACGTTACGACAATTTGACCGGCATTTTCGGACTTCCCGGTGTATCGGGCGTGGGAATTTCATTCGGCGCCGACCGCATTTACGACGTGCTCAATCAACTCAATCTCTTTCCCGAAAATTCCGCACACGCCACCGATGTGCTCTTCGTAAATTTCGGTGATAAGGAAGAATCGTATATTCTGCCGCTTCTGTCGCAATTGCGAAGCAAGGGAATTTGCGCCGAAATTTATCCCGAAGCCGCCAAAATGAAAAAGCAGATGTCGTATGCCGACAGCAACAACATTCCTTTCGTGGCATTAGTAGGTGAAAACGAAATGAAAGAAGGGAAAATCACGCTGAAGGATATGAAATCGGGGGAGCAGGAATTAGTTGATATTGAAGAAATTGTTGAAAAGTTTAAAGTTTAACGTTCTCAACACTCGAAACTCATAACTTTAAACTGTTTATATGATCTCCATCGAAAATCTTACTGTCCAATTCGGCGGATTTACGCTGCTCGATGAAATTTCGTTTGTTCTGAACAAGAATGAACGGATTGCTCTTGCCGGGAAAAACGGCGCCGGAAAATCCACGCTGTTAAAGCTAATGGCCGGGCTGCAACAGCCTGCCAACGGCAATATTTCGTATCCGAAAGAGATCACCATCGGTTATCTTCCGCAGCAAATGAAACTCAGCGACGAACGCACCGTGAAGGAAGAAGCGGCGCTTGCTTTCGAACATTTGAAGCAACTGGAACAGGAACTGGAAGAATTGCATCGGCAATTGGCGGAACGAACCGATTACGAATCAAACGAATATCAGTATATTATTCAACGCTCTACCGATGTGCAGGAACTGTTGCTGATGTCGGGCATCAACGATTTTGAAGCCGAAATAGAGAAAACATTGCTGGGATTAGGTTTTAATCGTACAGATTTTAATCGACCCACACGCGAATTCAGCGGCGGCTGGCGAATGCGTATCGAGCTGGCGAAAATCCTGCTTCAAGCTCCCGATGTGCTTCTGTTGGATGAGCCGACAAACCACCTGGATATCGAGTCCATTCAATGGCTGGAAAATTTTCTCATATCGCGTACCAATGCTGTAATGCTGGTTTCGCACGACAAGGCTTTTTTAGACAACGTAACCAACCGCACCATCGAAATTGTGCTGGGCGATATTCACGATTACAAAGTAAATTATTCCAAGTATCTGGAACTTCGTCAGGAAAGACGTGAACAGCAACTTCGGGCTTACGAAAATCAGCAAAAACAGATTCAGGATACTGAAGCGTTTATTGAACGTTTCCGTTACAAAGCCACAAAGTCTAATCAGGTGCAATCGCGCATCAAACAATTGGAGAAAATTGAGCGGATTGAAGTGGACGAAGTGGATAATTCGCGACTGAACCTTAAATTTCCGCCTGCGCCCCGTTCGGGTTCCTATCCGGTAATCGCGGAAAATTTATCGAAAAGTTATGGCGATCATCTGGTTTTTTCCGATGTTACGCTGACCATCAATCGGGGCGAAAAAGTGGCTTTTGTAGGAAAAAACGGCGAAGGAAAATCCACGCTCGTGAAATGTATTATGAACGAGATAGATTTCGGTGGAAAACTGGAGTTAGGGCACAACGTAAAAATCGGTTATTTCGCTCAAAATCAAGCGCAATTATTGGACGAGAACCTGACAGTTTTCGAAACCATCGATTACGTTGCCGTAGGCGATATCCGCACCAAAATCCGCGATATTTTGGGCGCGTTTATATTTGGCGGTGAAGCGTCGGACAAGAAAGTGCGGGTGCTATCGGGTGGCGAACGAAGCCGTTTGGCGATGATTAGTCTCTTGCTCGAACCCGTAAACCTGCTTATTCTCGATGAGCCGACTAATCACCTGGATATCGCATCAAAAGAGGTATTGAAAAAAGCCATCCGCGAGTTCGACGGCACGGCAATAATTGTTTCGCACGACCGCGATTTCCTCAACGGATTAGTCAATAAAATTTACGAGTTTGGCAGCGGAAAGGTGCTGGAACACATCGGAGGAATCTACGATTTTCTATCGAAAAAGAAACTCGAAAACCTGCGGCAGTTAGAATTGTCCAAATCGCCTGATACAGTCAAATCTGAGGAAAAAAAAGAAGAAATTTCGGAGAACAAACTTTCGTATCAGGAACAAAAAGAGCAAAACCGATTAATCAAACGAAAAGAAAAAGAAGTACAGGAAGCGGAAGAAAAAATCACAAAACTGGAAGAACGGATATCGGAAATGGAAACTCAATTATCCACACCCGAAGGTGCATCCGATTTCGACTTGTTGCAAAAATACCTGGAAACCAAGAATAAATTAGACTCTGTGATGAACAATTGGGAGCGGTTGACGTTGGAATTGGAAGAACTTAAACCACTTAACTAACGATTGTCCTGTTATTCTGAACGCAGTTAAGAATCTAAAAAGAGAAAATGAAAAAATTCAGCAAATTTATACTCACCAAAATTCTCGGTTGGAAAGTTATCAACACTTTCCCCAATATTCCAAAATGTATAATCGTAGTTGCCCCGCACACAAGCAACTGGGATTTTATTATCGGAAAACTCGCCTATTCTTCTTTGGGCAGAACGGCCAATTTTCTTATCAAAAAAGAGTGGTTCGTTTTCCCGTTTAACCTGTTTTTCAAAAGCATTGGCGGGATTCCGGTGGAAAGAAACAAAAAAACTTCGATGACTAATGTCTTGGCTGCCGAATTTGATAAACACGACCACCTGCACCTCGCCATCACTCCCGAAGGGACCCGAAAACCGGTTCAGGAATGGAAAAAAGGATTCTATTTTATTGCGGTGAAAGCCAAAGTGCCTCTTCTTTTAATTGGCTTGGATTACAGTAAAAAGGAAGCTTCTATATTAGATATTTTTTACCCTGCCAACAATTACAGGGAAGATATCGTGAAAATAAAAGCGTATTATAAGGATATAAAAGGGAAGCATCCGGAGAATTTTATTGTTTAAGCAATTAACATCCTGATTTCTTTTAAAAAACTCGAAACCATCGGCAAAAGATGCTCAACGTCTTCTTTCGAGACAATGTAAACATCATCATAATCACCTGTTAATCTCAAATCGTAGAGCTTGGAATACAATTTCCCGGATTCTTTTGATACTTTTCCTTTTACAACAAAATGAATTCCAAACAGATGAATAACGCCCGAATGAGTATGTGCTTCATATCCTTCTGAAATCAACAAAGCGCTAACAATATGATATGCTGCATAATAC
>CAKTUP010000093.1 GCA_934621705.1 uncultured Petrimonas sp. | reverse complement strand
ATTTTATGGAAGAAAGAAAACTGAGCGAAAAAGAGAGTTTAGAACTCATCGCTCAAATGATTCGCAACACGCAGCAAAAATTGGAAAAAGGAAAAGGCATACCGTTTCTGATTTGGGGATACACCACCATCGCTGTTTCGGTTTTAGTGTGGTACTTGTTCTCAAGTTCCGGTAATCCGGCCTGGAATTATCTGTGGTTTCTTATTCCCATCATCGGTTTTCCCGCAATGATGTGGACACTGAAAAAACAAGAAACCGGTGCAAAAACGTATATCGATAAAATTATCGGCTATGTGTGGATTGCGTTTGGTATAGCGGGAATTGTACTATCTACATCAGCCATGTTTTTATGGTCGCTGCCCATTTTATTTATTGTGGTGCTGATGATGGGTATTGGGACTGCCATTACCGGAATGATTATCAGTTTTAAACCGATAATTTTTGCCGGATTTGCCGGAATCGTCCTGTCTTATTTGTGCCTGATTGTAAAAGGATACGAATCCATTTTGGTTTTCGCGTTGATCTTTTTGGTGATGATGGTAATTCCCGGACATATTTTGAATTGGAAAGGACGGAACAAATGAAATTCGAGAAAATTATACTATCACGCTGGTTTATTGTTTCAATGCTCGTTATGGCATTCGTATTGCCCCCTTTTGCAAGTAAAGGATTTGCACCATCAGAGATAGGAAATATTGTTTATACAACTCTTTCAAACTCATTTGTAACAAATATACTACCGTATTCTTATATTCCTCAGATTATTATGTTATTGCTTTTTATAAGCATAATTGTTTGGAAAAACAGATTTGGCAGTGTCTTTACTTTTTCGGTGGGAGTGTCTTATCTAATATATGCATTTGTTCAAAATATTGCTGTTACCGATAAATTTGGAGTGAGTTTTGTTATATCCAACATCATTCTTATGCTTTTAACATCAGTTGTTTGGTTTGCAGATGCGTGGAAGAGAAAGACGAGATATACATTTCAAAATATTACTCAAAAAAACGGATGGCTTATTCCTATTGCGGTGTTTTGCTTTTGGTGGCCAATGAGTTTTTCAGGGGTTCTTGACTTCAATCCGCTTTATTTTTTTACGGGACATGTAGCACAATCTGTGCAATTTTGCCCAATGACACCCATTTTCTTGATAATTCTTATCCTTTGTAAACCCTCCATCAGCTTGCCTGTGTATAGAATGACAGCTATTTCGGGTACAATTATCGGATTTTGGAATATGATGAGTTTTTTCAATCCAACTACTGTTTACGTAGGAATTTTTCATTTACCGCTATTTCTAATTTCATTGTATGTTTTGAGAGATAGTTTTAAACTTCAAAAAGAATATGTTTAAGGAACTCAATCCACTACTTCATTCCGAGTTGCGGTTGGCCATAATGTCGATTTTGATATCGGTGGAAGAAGCAGATTTTGTTTACCTAAAAGAGAAAACAAAATCTACTTCGGGAAACCTCAGCGTGCAAATCGATAAACTGAGCGAAGCGGGCTACATTGAAGTAGAGCGCGGATTTCAGGGAAAACGCACCCGCACCGTATGCAAAATAACACCGGTTGGCGTGAAGGCTTTTGAAGAATATGTGGAATCGCTGAAAGGATATTTGAATTTATGAACACAGAAGCACGCTCATTAGAAATCCAACGCCGGGAATTTACTCAACGGAAATTCTTGGCCATGCCCTTTTCGGGTACAATTATGTGGACAATTGTAGGAATCGGCGGAATTTTCCTTCCTCCTGAACTGGAGACCTGGTTATTATTTATTTGCACCGGATTTATTGCCGGCCTGGGTATGTTTATATCGAAATTTACAGGGGAAAACTTCTTAGACAAGACGAAACCTAAAAACACATTCGATAATTTGTTTTTCCTCGCGATGGGAGAAGCTTTGCTGGTATATTCCATTGCACTGCCCTTTTTCATGATAGATTATACCTCATTACCGCTGACCGTAGGTATTCTTACCGGACTGATGTGGCTGCCTTTTTCGTGGATCGTACAACATTGGGTAGGGCTTTTTCACGGAATTTTCAGAACCGTGCTGGTTTTGGCGCTTTGGTACCTTTTGCCGGATTATCGGTTTGTAGCCATTCCCTTTGCAATTGTGTTTATTTATATCATTACCATTGTCATTCTACTGAAAAGAGCAACGTAGTTCTAACGATTTTCCTTTATGATGAGAAAAAAGTGTGGAAAAATTGGACATCACTAATTAAAATAGCACACAGATATATTCGTCTGATAATGACACACTTGTAAAAAGAAAGCGCATTGTTTAAATCAATTTCACTCATATAGATTAATTTTATGACACATTACCACATATACGAATCGCTTATATGTGTATTTTTGCACAAGAAAATTGAAGGTTATGTAGGTAAAGAATAAAAATTAGACCGAAAACCGATTTTTGTTACAAAAAAATTCTAAAAAGAAAATTGATGAGAGTGATAGCACAAAAATTAATGTCGCAGGCAAGAGAATTTTGGCGTCTCCACATTTGTGAAAGACTTTCGCCGGACAACGAAGATTTTTAAAATGAAATTTGCTTGAAAAAGCCTCGGCAGAAAAAAAGACGAAAGTTCAGAACTTTCGTCTTTTTTGTGTCGGGATGAGGTGACTCGAACACCCGACCTCCACGTCCCGAACGTGGCGCGCTAGCCAACTGTGCTACATCCCGATTTTTTGTGGATGCAAAGTTACAACATTTTTTGTTCGTTGGGAACAAAATTGCAAAAAACTCTTATCGGGCAGATAAATCAATCGAAAAAACCGTTACATTTGCAAAACTGTTTGCGGCAATAGCTCAGTCGGTAGAGCGTTGGCTTCCCAAGCCGAAGGTCGCGAGTTCGAACCTCGTTTGCCGCTCGCTGAAAAACAGATTCTAAGGCCCTCATCAAACATGATTTTACATTTTGTCAACCAAATGCTTTCACAATTCCGACAAAAAAGTCATTTATTGCCATTTTCTTCTTTTTTTTTCGTTATTTTGCACACTCAATTCCTTTAATAATACTTTTTATGATCCACAAATTGTCTGAACTTACAGAAAAAGCGAAAAACAAACCCCGCCGAAGAATCGCGGTTGCGGCTGCCGAAGACGAAGCGGTGCTGAAATCAATTGAAACTGCCACGAAAAACGGCATTATTATTCCCATACTTATTGGCCATAAAACCGAAATTGAACGAATGGCACAATCCATCGATTTCGATTTGGATGGGGTGGAAATTATCCACAACGACAAGGGAGCCGACGAATCAGCAAAAATAGCCGTATCGCTGGTGAAAAACGGCGAAGCCGATATCCTGATGAAAGGTTTCATCAGCACAGGCGCTTTGCTGAAAGCCGTTCTCGATAAAGAAAACGGGTTGCGCAAAGGGAATATCCTCAGCCACGTATCTTTTTTCGAATCTCCGTACTATCATAAACTGCTGTGTGCAACAGATGTGGCCATGAACATCGCACCCGATTTAGACACCAAAGTGCATATCCTCAACAACGCCGTGGAAGCGTGTCATAAAATAGGGATTTCTATGCCCAAAGTGGCCGTGGCGACCGCCGTGGAAACCGTGAATCCAAAAATGGAAGCCACCGTGCACGCGGCAGAACTAAAGAAAATGCAGTGGCAGGGATGCCTGGTCGACGGACCGTTTGCCATCGATATCGCCGTTGACAAAGAGTCTGCCGCACACAAAGGCATTGTGAGCGAAGTTGCGGGAGATTGCGACATTATACTTATGCCCGATATTGAAGCCGGAAATATATTCTACAAGGCGTTAAACTTTTTGGGAGGAGCCGTTTCTGCGGCCGTAGTTATGGGAGCTGCGGTTCCCATCGTGCTTACATCGCGCTCCGATTCCGAAACGAGCAAGATGCTTTCCATCGCGCTGGCTGCGGCAATGGACTAATTTTATAAAATACCACACAAAAAAAATCACTATTATGGACAATCAACCTCGAATCCTGACCATTAATCCGGGTTCCACATCCACCAAAATTGCGGTTTACAAAGGCGGAGACGTAGTTTTTCTGAAAACCATTCGTCACTCGACCGAAGAATTAAGCCCATTCAAAAAAATAACCGACCAGTACGAATTTCGCAAAAACATTATCTACAATGAATTGAAAAATGCCGAAATCCGATTGGATTTGATTAGACTCGTCATCGGACGCGGCGGAATTGTAAAACCCATTGCATCGGGTGTTTACCGGATAAACGAAGCGATGAAAAGAGATCTTATCGAAGCAAAAAGAGGCGAACACGCCAGCAACCTGGGGGCTTTAATTGCCGATGATATTGCCAAACAACTTCCTAATGCTGAGGCATTTATTGCTGATCCGGTGGTAGTTGACGAACTCGAACCCATTGCGCGCTATTCCGGACATCCGCTTTTCGAAAGAGTTTCCATCTTTCACGCGCTCAACCAGAAAGCCATTGCACGCGCGCACGCCAAATCCGTGATGAAAAGATACGAAGACCTGGATTTAATCGTGGCGCATTTGGGCGGAGGAATTTCGGTGGGCGTGCATCACAAAGGACGCGTAATCGACGTGAATCAGGCGCTCGACGGTGATGGACCCATCTCGCCGGAACGTTCCGGAACGCTTCCCGTGGGCGAGTTGTTGAAAATGGCTTACAGCGGAAAATATACTTACGACGAGATGAAAGCGATGGTGGTTGGCAAAGGCGGATTGTATGCCTATACCGGCCTCAACAACGCTTACGAAGTGGAAATTGCCGCCTTGGCGGGCGACAAAAAGTGCTACGACGTGCTGGAAGCGATGGCTTATCAGACGGCGAAAGAAATCGGCGCGTTTTCCACCGTTTTGAAAGGCGATGTGGATGCCATTCTCATTACCGGAGGGATGGCTAACAGCAAATGGTTCTGCAACTTAATAATAGACCGAATTCATAAAATAGCGCCGGTATATATTTATCCGGGTGAAAACGAAATGAAAGCTTTGGCCGAAAACGGCGCACTTATTTTGAGCGGCGAAATTGAACCGAAAGAATACGTATAAAAGCTTTTGGCTATTGGCCGTTAGCTGTTAGCAGAGAGCGGACAGCATTCAAAAAAGTGAAATAATCGTAGTGCGTTCAACAGTTCAACGCAAAGCCAAAAGCTAATAGCCAAAAGCCAACAGCCAATGATATATCTATTCAATCCCGATAACGACCTTGCTCTGGCAAATTTCAGCAGCAATTATACGCCACCGTCCTCTGCGCTGAAAATTGCGGAAGATTTGGCTGTGCTGCCCGTTTGGTATGCGCCTGATGGTGCAAAAGTGGTCGGCGATAGCAAGCAAAACTCCGCGTTTTTATCGGAATTGCAAAAGTTATTTTCTATTCAATCATCGTTAATTTCTTTTGCGGATGCTTCTCAATTTCCACAGGAAAAGATTGCTCCGTGGGGATGGAATCCGGCGTTGCGAAAGAAGTTGCTGGAAGTCGGTGTATCGGAAAATAATTTGCCTTCGATGGAGTATTTGAAACAGCTTCGCACCGGTTCGGGACGGCAGAATGCGATACATATTTTAAATAAACTCAAGGCTGAAAACAGCGAATTTTGCGGTGAATCTCACTTTTTCTCAACTGTTGAAGAAGCTTTGTTTTATCTCTCTTCGTTTTCCGGGAACAAGGTATTGAAAATGCCCAATTCCGGCAGTGGAAAAGGCTTGGTATGGATTTTGGACGAAATTACCGACAAACAAACCGATTGGTGCCGGCGCGTGATTCGCGAACAGGGTGGCGTTGTCGCCGAGCCGGTTTTGAACAAAGTGCAGGATTTTGCCATGGAATTCAACCTTTCGGACGCTAAATGTGAATTTATCGGATATTCGTTGTTTCAATCTGCCGCTTCGGGCGCGTATTTGGGAAATTTATTGATGCCGGATGCCGAAATTGAGAAGTTTTTGGCAAAGTATGTCAATGTTAATTTACTGTATCAGCTGCAACAATCGCTTTCCGATAAACTTTCCCGTCAATTTCCGCAATATTCCGGTTATTTGGGTGTGGATATGATGGTTTGCGAAACCGAAAAAGGTTATCAAATCCAGCCGTGCGTAGAAATAAATCTTCGGATGAATATGGGGCTTGTGGCTCACATTTTCTACAATCGATTTGTAAAACCCGGTTCAACAGGAAAATTTGTGGTGGATTTTTTAAAAAAAGAAAGTGAAGCCTTGAGATTCCAACAAAAAATGCAACAGGATTTTCCGCTTGTGGTTGAGAACGAAAAAATAAAATCGGGATTTTTGAACCTGACACCCATTTCGGAAGAAACGAAATATGTGGCGTGGGTGGTTATCAACAACGAGGGTTAAAAAAAAATTTTTTAAAAGATTTTTATAACTTACCGTATTTATTCACAGCCTATTGAACTGTTTTTTCTCAAAATAACGATGGTTAAATTTGTAACAAAACTCATTCAAGTGTACTCCTAAACATCATCAGAAAGCAAATGTTTTTATTTCTTACTAATGCAGTGTCAGAAAAACTTTCAAAATACTTGTCCATGAGGTTTCTTGCGTTGTCATAATTTTTTCTAACGGGAATGGCAGGACGTTCTTTGCCAAAACAAAGGTATATCGCAAGTAATCAAGTAATCAAATCGAAGAAAAACACTTTGCTTTGAAGTTTTTCATGCATTAGCCTTGTTTCACACCGTAAGAAATATGCTTTAAAATTCATTCAATCAACTATCCAATCAAATTAATTGTTATTTTTGCAAAGAAAAGTCAGAAAGTTCTAATAAACATGAAAGAAGAGAAATTGGTTCGTTGTCGACCGTGCGGTTATGTGATGAAAGAGAGCGAATTGGGTGATGTTTGCCCCGCTTGCGGATTACCCAGAGACGTGTTTGAGCCTTATCGCGAAAAGGTTTCCGCCGGACGTTTGCGGTTTCTGGCACTGGATATCCATCCCATTGCCATTCACTTGTCGCAGACGTTTGTGGCGCTGGTTCCGTTTCTCATCATTTTCAATTACCTTTTCCCGAATTTTGAACCAATAATCATTCATTCCGTAATTGCATTTTCGGTGTATGTATTTCCGTTAACGCTTATATTGTCGGCTATTTCCGGCTACGCTGACGGACTCGTGCGATTTAAAACCATCAAAACTCCGCTGTTGATTAAAAAAATCATTCTCAGTGTCATCATAATTACGCTTTCTATTGTTCAGGTCGTGGTTTTTAAGAGAGACGCGTATCCCTGGTATTTTCTGCTTCTTTCACTTGCATCGCTTGCCACTGCCGTTCAGTTGGGTATGTTAGGAAAACATCTTATCGATGTAATTCTTCCGGGAGCGTTGGTGTTTCGGGGAGAGAAAAAACAGGCAGAAACAACCGAATCTACGGAAAGAAAGCCGAAAATGAGCCAGGAAGAAATTGCCCGTTTGGTAAAAGAAAAGCAGGAAGCGAAAGCACGGGCTTTGAAAGAAAACCAAGGAAACAACGTTGAATAATCCCAATTAAAAAATAAGCAGATGAAACACAAAAAAATCTTTACAGAAAAGCTTTCCAGAAGAAGTTTTCTGGGCGCTGCTGCTGGTGTAACTACGGCATCGGTAATGCCTTTCACCACGTCCTGTGGAAGTGCGAATCAATTGATATCAAGAACGGGAACTCCAAACTCGAGATTCGGTGGAGTTCAGATCGGAGCGATCACATACAGTTTTCGTGATATGTCCGGCGGTCTCGAAACAGTTTTAAAAGCGTGTGTTGATGCCGGATTAAGTTCGGTTGAACTGATGGGTACAGGAGTGGAGGATTATTTGGGAGCACCCAAAAATCCGATACAGCGTCGCCCTACTCAGCAGAACCCGTTGACCGATGCTGAAAAAAATTCCATTGCTCAATATGTCAAAGATTTGAAAGAATGGCGAAAGGTAGGC
>CAKTUP010000092.1 GCA_934621705.1 uncultured Petrimonas sp. | reverse complement strand
CCAATAGCTGACAGCCAACCATTTGAGATTTGTTTTTCCTGAAAATTCCATTACCTTTGTTTCATCAACAAAAAAAACGCACCATTATGGAAGGAAATAACAAACTGGACGAACCGCAACCGGTTTACGAGACCAAACCCAAGACTTCCAAAGAATATGAGGTTGGGGAAGATCTCAGAAATCAAAAGCACGAATATATATCTCTCGAAGAATTTAGGGTAGAAGCAAAAAAATATTTCTCAAGTGAAGAGTTCTGGAAAAAGGTAGAAGAAAAAAGAAAACGTTTTTGTGAAGAAAATGATATCGTATAGCCATAAATAGTTATTTTTGCCACGAATATCACGAATAAACACGAATTTAAAATCAGCTTTGCTGATTTATTCGTGTAAATTGGTGTCATTAGTGGCTGTTTTTAATTTCCTATAACGATAACTTTGCTTCGCTTTCGTTCAAGTTTATAACTTGGACGCCAAACAAAGCGCAGTTTTAAACCTGTTTGTTGTTTTAGGCACAAGTTGCAAACTTGCGCCAAGTGGGGTTTTACTAAAATTAGTCATTGGTAATTACCAATTAGTAATTATTCCTTCAACTCCACCAAATCCATATTCTCACACTTCATTATCCGTCCCGGGAAGGTTTGAACGATGGAGTAATTGTGTGTGGACATAATCACCGCTGTTCCTTTCTCCGAAATATCCTGCAATAGATCCACGATCTGGCTTCCCGTTTCGGGATCGAGATTTCCGGTGGGTTCATCGGCAAGAATCAGCAACGGCGAGTTGAGCAATGCGCGGGCAATAACCACGCGTTGCTGCTCTCCGCCCGAAAGTTCGTGCGGCATTTTGTAAGTCTTGTTTTGCATTCCCACCTGCGTCAGCACTTCGCTAATGCGGTCTTTTATAAGCGTTTTATCTTTCCATCCGGTGGCGCGAAGCACAAACTCCAGGTTTTTCTCCACCGTGCGGTCGATCAGCAGTTGAAAATCCTGAAAAACGATACCGATCTTTCTTCGCAGGTAAGGAATTTGCTTTCTCTTCAGGTCTTGCAGTTGATAATCGAAAACACGCGCGTCGCCCGACTCTATCGGAATTTCGGCATACATGCTTTTGAGCAGCGTGCTCTTCCCCGACCCCACTTTGCCGATAATATACAGAAAATCGCCCCGGTTAACCGCCAGATTTACATCGCGCAGGATAATATTTTCGTCTCTGTTAAGCTGTACTCCGGTGAATTTTACCAAAACATCTTCGCTCATTACTTAAAAAATTGAATGATGAACGGATATCTCCAGTACTCGTCGTTGTTGGCTTTTACGACGGCCATAACAATGAATACGATGTAGATAATTCCCAACACAACAAGCAGCGGAATGCCAATAATGGTAATGGCTAGCACGGCCGAATAAATAAGATAACTGATGGTGAAGTTCAGGATGTTTTTGCCGTGCAGATCCACGTTGGCGTTGGTGTCTTTGTTCATTATCCACATCAATACGGGCGCTACAAACCCGGCCAACGGTATTATCAACCCCAGGAACTGCGAGAGATGCATCAGCATCAGGTACGTGTTTTCCGCCAGTCCGAAAAGCGGTTTGCTGCCGCCAAATGCAGAAGACGACGGTGGCGGTGTGTCGTTCAGGATTTTCTCCTTTTCACGCTGATATTCTTCTTCGGTGATACTTCCTTTCTCACGAAGTTCGTCCAGAATTTTTAAATCTTCGTATTTCATGTCTTATTATTTTGCTTTTGGCTATTGGCTTTGCGTTTAACCTGTTTAGCCGTTGATTTGTTTCGATTACTGTTCACTCTCTTGCCCAATACTCTATGCCCTAAGCTCTTTGCTCAAAGCATTCCGTCAATTAATTCAACCATTTCCTTGAATTCTTCTTCTTCGAACAATCGGGTAAGCATTACAATTTTACCGTCGCGATCGATAATGATGTTGCGCGTGATTCCGGCATCTTTTTCGGCATACAGCCCGAAAATGCCCGCATCCGGATCCATCCCGATGGGATAAGTAACGCCGGTTGCATCGCGAAGCACCTGAATTTTTTCCGCCGGTTCTTCCCTGTCGATACCATATAGCGCGAATTGCGGATTGTCTTTGTGTTTCAGCCAGATATCTTTTTCGATAAACGGCATTTCTTTGCGGCAGACGCCGCACCAGCTGGCCGTGAATTGCAGCATAACCACCTTGCCGCGCAAATCCGATAGTTTCACTTTTCCGCCTTCGGGAAACGTCATTTCAAAATCGGGCGCCATATCGCCCACCTTCACCAAGTATTGTCTGTCTTCGGCGTTTTGAACCTGCACAGTATCGTTATTATCAACACTTTCGACGGACTTTTTAGCCGACGAATTGCACGACATCAATGCTACAATAGTTAGAAAACTGAATAATAAATTTTTAAGCATACTATATCAAAGGGTTAAAAAATCATGTAAATGTCTTTACTCCTTGCTCTTTGAAAATGCATCAGACCGGTAATCGGTCAGATGCAGTGTCTAAAAGCCTGACAGTCTCTTGTCGTCTGTCTTGGTTCTTGGCTCTTTGCTCCTTGCTCCTTACTCTTTACTCCTTCATCTTATCAATTACAAAGATAGATTTTTTTCCGGTTTTCGAACTTTTTTATACAAAAATAAAGCAATCAGCAATGCTGTCAGGGAACCCAGCACATCGGCAATGAAATCCGCCAATTCCGCGCTTCGCGATTGAAAAATATATTTCTGCATCAACTCAATTATCGCGCCATACATAACGGGAACTACAAATCCCCAAAAAATCCAGCGCAACAATCTTGGTTTGCCGTTGTGCAACCGATAATAATCGAACAAAGAAACCGCCGACAACACAAAAAACATTCCGAAATGAACAATTTTATCCCACTGAATGCCTTGCGGCATATTGGGAACATCGTTGGGATTAATCAGGCAGGTGCCGACAAAAATAACCGCTCCCACCACGGCGGGCAATAAAATGTGACGCAGGTAATTATTCATAAAAAAGCTGTTGGCAGTTAGCAATTAACGATTGGCGTGAAAGTGAAGTTAAAAACCTGAACTCTTTTTGCTTTCGATGTACGTTCAACTATTTTCCACTACAGCGGACAAGCAACGCAAAGCTAAAAGCCAACTGCCAACAGCTAACCGCTAACAAAGATAATTCAAAAACTGCATTCTGCGTTCCATTTTAAAAACATATAACTAAAACGAACGAAGAATTTGGTGAAAAATTCGTTTCTTTGTCTGTTAAATACAAAATTAAGAATGAAGAAAATATACTCCCTGTTTCTGATTGCGCTTTTTGCGATAACTACCCAAGCTCAAACCACGCAAGCCGATAAAAATCAACGGTATTTCGATATCAACAAAAGCATCGATATTTTCAATTCCGTGATTCGCGAACTGGATATGTTTTACGTGGACAGCCTGAAAGTGGACAGTCTGGTTAACGGAACCATCCGGAATATGCTCGCCAGAATGGACCCGTACACCGAATATTACAGCGAAGAAAACATCGGCGACCTGCAATTTATGACCACCGGCGAGTATGGCGGCATTGGTTCGATAATTTCGTACAACAACAATCAGGTGATCATTAACGAGCCGTACAAAGGCCTTCCGGCCGACAAAGCAGGACTGAAAGCGGGCGATGCCATTCTGGAAATTGACGGCGCCGATATGCGGAAAGCATCGGTGAAAGACGTAAGCGATAAACTGAAAGGAAATCCGGGAACATCGTTGAAACTGAAAATTCAGCGTCCGGGCGAAAGCAAACCACGCGAAATGACCATCGTGCGTGAGAAAATCGAGATCGATCCCATCACCTACTCCACCGTTTTAGACGATAAAGTGGGATACCTGCATTATTCCGGATTTACCAACGGCAGCTCCAATCGGGTAAAAGAAACCGTGCTTGATTTAAAGAAAAAAGGCGCAGAGTCGCTGGTAATTGACCTTCGCGGAAACGGCGGCGGCATTCTGGATGAAGCCGTCAACGTTGTCAATTTCTTTGTTCGTAAAGGACTTGAAATTGTTTCTACAAAAGGCAAAGTAAAACAATGGGACAGGTCGTACCACACCCAACACCAACCGATTGACACGCTAATGCCCATTGTGGTGCTGATTGATACCGGTTCGGCTTCAGCTTCGGAAATTGTTGCCGGTTCGTTGCAGGATTTGGATCGTGCCGTTATTATCGGCAACCGCTCTTTCGGAAAAGGGCTGGTGCAAACGCCCCGCGATTTACCTTACGGCGGAAACATCAAAATCACCACATCGAAATATTACATCCCGAGCGGCCGTTGCATTCAGGCGCTCGACTATTCGCACCGCAACCCCGACGGCAGCGTGGCGCGCGTTCCCGACAGCCTGACCAATGTTTTCAAAACCAAAAACGGCCGCGATGTGCGCGATGGCGGCGGCATTACGCCCGACTACACTATTCCGCAGGAAAAAGGCGGCACTATCGGGTATTACCTGATTGCCGAAAACATTATTTTCGATTACGTAACCAATTGGGCCATAAAGCATCCCACTATTGCATCGCCCGAGAGCTTTCATCTTTCCGATGCCGATTACGAGCAGTTTAAACAGTTTGTAAAAACCAAAAACTTCCAGTACGACCAAATGAGCAACCGTTCGCTGCAATCGTTGAAAAATATTATGGAGTTTGAAGGATATTTCGATACTGCTTCGGATGAATTCAAGGCGTTGGAGAACAAGCTGCAACCCAATCTCGATCGTGATTTGGAGCTTTTCAAAAAAGACATCCGGCAGATGATCGAAACCGATATCGTTCAGCGCTACTACTACAAGGAAGGTGTTCTCATATACGAACTTCAGGACGACCCGGCATTGAAAAAAGCAAAAGAAGTGCTGAAAGACAAGCAACTTTACAACTATACTCTTCAGCCGAAACCGGCAAACATTCCGCCGGCAAGGGAAATAAAGGAGAAAATTGAAAATCAGTATTCGTAATAATCCACTATCCGCCCGATATGCCCACCTTTGGTGGATTATTAGCCTGGTAGATTAAAACAAAAAATATGCTGCTAACCAAAAAAATAGTAAAAAAACAAATTGAGAGCTTTCCTGATGAGTTTTCCTTGGACTTATTAGTTGAAAGACTAATTTTGTTGGAAAAAATAGAGAAAGGAATAGAGCAATCCGATAATAATGAGATTGTATCGGAAAGCGAACTAGATAAAGAGATTGAAGAATGGTTCAAATAAATTAGTAAGTATCAAACACATCTCGAATCAAAAACCCGTAACCCGCAACTCCAAATTCATGCGCCAAACTCTCTCAACTTTACTTCTTCTACTCATCTTCCCACTATCGCAGGCGCAGGAAAAACGCGTTAGCCTACTCTTTGCCGGCGATGCCATGCAGCACCTTCCACAAGTGCGTGCGGCGCAAACCAAATCGGGATACAACTACGATTCGTGTTTTTATTTGCTGAAAGACAAAATTTCATCGGCAGATATCGCTTGCGTGAATTTTGAAACCACGTTGGGCGGAAAACCTTATTCGGGCTATCCTATGTTCAGTTCTCCCGACGAGTTTGCTTTCGGGTTGAAAGACGCCGGATTCGATATTTTCTTTCTGGCCAACAACCACGTTGTGGACAAAGGCCGCCGGGGTTTTGAACGTACGCTCAACGTGCTGGATTCCATCGGAATAAAATATACCGGAGCGTTTAAATCGAAAAACACACGCGGCTTGAATTATCCGCTGATGATCATCAAAAACGGCATTCGGATTGCTTTTTTGAACTACACGTACGACACCAACGGCCTTCCGGTTACCGCGCCCAATATCGTAAATGTTATTGATACGCTGCAAATGAAAAGCGATTTGCGGCTCACGCTACTGTATAATCCCGATATCGTGATCGCCAATATGCACTGGGGCGACGAATACCGAACGTTTCCAAATGCCGAACAGAAAAAACTGGCCGATTTTCTTTTCCGAAACGGTGTCAGGATCATTATCGGCAATCATCCGCACGTAGTGCAACCGTTGGTTACGAACGAAGTAAACGGCGAAATAGAATCGGTGGTTTACTATTCGCTCGGCAACTTTGTTTCCAACCAGCAAAAAGTGAATACCGACGGTGGAGCGCTGGCCGAAATCGTTATCAGCAAAGCCGATGATGATAGTTCGGTTACAATAGAATCATGTGATTATTCGTTGGTTTGGGTAAGAAAATACACCGAAAAAGGAAAACTCAACTATACGCTTATCCCGGTTGAAGAACACAAAAAAACGTCAATTCCGGTTCTGACTCCTCAGGAATTGCAAAAAATGAATATCTTTGCAACCAACGCCGATAAAATAATCGGCAGGAAAAATTGATTTTCAGCTATGCCCACATTGGAATTTGTTTTTCGCCTGCTTGCGGCAATGGCTGCGGGCGGCGCGGTAGGTTTGGAGCGTCAGATAAACAACAAGAGCGCCGGGTTTCGCACCAATACGCTGGTATCGGTGGGCGCGGCTATTTACGTGCTTATCAACGTGATGTTGACCGAGAAAGGCGGCGATCCTACCCGAATAATCGGACAGATTGTAACGGGAATCGGTTTTCTGGGTGCGGGTGTTATTCTGCACAGGGGCATTAATGTTCAGGGACTTACGACTGCCGCAACAATATGGTGCAGCGCCGCCTTAGGCTCATTGGCAGGATTGGGACTGTATATAGAACTTCTGATATCCACCGTGTTGATCATTCTCGTTAACACAGCGTTTAAAAGAGCCGATAAATGGTTTATGGGTGAAAGGAAAAAGAAAACCGATAATAACAACGACCATTCGTTTGAATAAAATTAAAGAACCGGCATTACCATAATCCCCGTGCACGATTTCTGCGCTTGGCAGTAATCATTCAGCGTTTTTTCATCGATCACCACTTTGTTTTTCGCGCTTGATGCGTGAATAAAAGTCAGTTTTCCGTTCTTTTTGAAGGCGAAGCCTGTGTGTGTGGTATCCAGGCCTTTTATCGATGTGGTAAAGGCGATCATGGCCATGTGCGGTATTTCCGTGGCTTTTGCTGTTATTTTGTCTTTGGGAAGATAGTAAAACCCTTTTCTTTTGTTGATTTCGTTTTCTGTGTTTTTGATTTTTTTAAGCATTGAATCATCGGTTTTTAGGGCGTTGTAGGCTGAGGGGTGCGATGTCATAAAATCGATGGTTTTTGTTTGCAACACTCCGCCCAATTGCTGGCTCATTGCCGATAAAATATTCTTTTCCACGTTGTTATACGCCCAATCCGATGTGTAATGCAACCGTGAATCGTACCCGTCGATAACTCCGTTTCGATACCTGATTTGCTGCAATTGCGAAGCAAAATTATCGAACGACAAATTGCCGGATGCGGTTGTGTTGGCAAGAGCGATAACGGTTTCCACGAAAGTAACGCAATCGAACTCCCGCAGGTTTATCACCAGTTTTTCGGTATCGTTTTTATCCAATGTGCCTGCAACATAAGGTTTTTCGAGAAAAAACTCTGCTGTTTTCTGTAGAATAAGTTCTTTTGATTTTGATTGAAAAGGTTGTATAAACGTTGCGTATTTTTCGAAGACAACTTTATCTTGTGTTTCATAATCTACATTTTGAGAAAAAGCAGAAAATGCTACGAACCAAGAAGCTAACAAAAAAATCAACGTGAGTTTATTTTTCATTTTGTGGAATTTTTTATCAGAGACCTAAAAATGAACAAATTGTTTAAATTATTTTTAATAAATACTCATCTATTTTCTCCGGTTTCACCCACGGAGCAAACCGTTTTATCGGTTTTCCGTTTCTGTCTATCAAAAACTTCTCAAAGTTCCAGCGGATGCGGCTGCCAAATAAATGTTTTAGCTTGCTTTTCAGAAACTTGAAAATCGGGTGAGTGTTTTCTCCATTTACTTCTATTTTGGAAAACATCGGAA
>CAKTUP010000091.1 GCA_934621705.1 uncultured Petrimonas sp. | reverse complement strand
TGGCAGCGTCTGACGAACTGTGTCCTACTATCGGCGGATTACCCGTTTGACGCGTTGCAAAAAAGCCATTAAATAAGGTAATAAGATAAAAGTTTGTTGTGTTGCTCCGTTTGTACTAAGGTCTATGGAATTTAAAATAAGGTTTATAAATTATGGAAAACAAAAACCTTATTTCTATCACATAACCTTAGTAGCTTTCATTGTTACTGACCGACTGTAACCTTATTACTTTATTATTGTCATTCTAATTTTATCATTGTAAATAAATTATTCATTTATATTTTAACGTATGTCTGACGAACTGTGTACGACTATTGGCGGATTACCCGTCTGACGCGTTTCAAGCATATCTGTTATTCTGATGTTTGACATCTATCTATGCAAATTAAAAGTTGAACTTGAGAAATAGATAAGGTAAAAATAAAATTGAGCTACGGATTTATTTTGGTGGAAAATAAACGTAAATCATAGAATTACCACATCTTATTGGCTCTCCTTTGTGGTTTGTGCCGGGCAAGTGAGCGGCTTCTTTAATAAGTCTGACTGCCTCATTATCCAATTCGCTGTTTCCGCTGCTTTCTTTTATTTTGATGTTTGATGCGGTTCCATCTTTCTCAACAACATATTCAAGGAATACCTGCTTTGGATTAGTTGCGTCCCAGTCTTTGAATTTATTGTTCTCTCGAAAATATTCTTTGGGATTAACTCCGAGAATAGGTGTTTCTTTAATTTTTCCTTCCATAAGTTCCTTCCATCCATAAATGGTTGTATCTCCTTCGAGAACGGTATTTTCGGATATAGTTGTTGATGCGTGCTCAACTTTGCTGTTTGTTTCATCCCACAACGCTTCTTCTTTGGGTTGTTTGGTTTTATGGGTGCAGCTTGCCAGTATGAAAAGGCTCGCAAGGGCAATGATTGTTGATGATTTCATATTTGTTTGTTTTTTAATGAATAAATATTTCCGTTTTGTGCCGCCACTACGCGGCTTTTGTTTGTTGATTACCGTTTTTTCTACCATAATTTCGCTGCTAAGCAGCTTTTTGTTTGTTGTTCTTTTCTACCTTCCGATAGCTATTGGAAGTCTCCGCTACGCTGCTGGGAAACACTTCCCCGATAGCTGCATAGCAGCTATATTTTGGTTGCATATTGTTGGTTGCCTTGAATGCGAGCGGCATAGCGGCGATACGTTTCCCGGGACACGAACGCTTGCAGCTTCGTGTTTTTATTTGACGAAGCCACAGGCATCGTCTCCCGTGTTTATTCCGATTTCAAACACTCCACCGGATTTTTCTTGGCTATTCCCTGCACTTGCAAAAGCAATATCAACGCGGTAATGCCGGCAATAAACAGTGGAACCAACACAAATATCCACCAACCAAATGCTGGCCGATACACATATTGCTGCAACCAGTTGTTCATCAACCACACCGAAACCACAATGGCGGGAACGGCGGCAATGCCTATTAACAATAGAAACTCGCGCCAAAACTCCCGTACAATATCCAACCGCTTGGCGCCGTTTATTTTTCGGATGCCGATTTCCTTGGTACGTTTTTCGATAATAAAAGCCACCATACTCACAATTCCCATAAAACTTAACACGACGGAAAGCAGCGAGAAAATTCCCAGTATCTTTTGCAGCCGCGTTTCGGATTTATACATTTCGCGGTACTCTGTTTCTAATGGCGTGAGAATAAATGGTCGGTAAACATCGCCTTTTGTTTTGTTATACGTTTCGTTGATATGTGCCAATGCTTCTTTTTCGTGTTTCGGGTCAATACGGATGTACATTCTGTTTGATACTTCCGGGTCGAAACAAATAATCAAGGGCGAAATTTTGTAATTCATCGGGCGGAAATAAAAATCTTTTACTACCCCAATTATTTTTCCTTCGCGTTTAAATCCCTTGTTTCCGTAACTTATTGTCATACCCAACGGATTATTGGAGCCGATAAGTTCTTTGAAATTTTCATTAATTACAATGTTTGTGGATGCTTCGGTGGAATACTGCCACCAGGTTAAACCGGGCGGAATAAATTCTCCTTGCAAGAGTTTTAAATCAAAAACATCATCAAAACGATGATCGCAGGCTAATTCGGCGAATGTAATTTCGTTTGTTCCCGTAGATGATCCTTCCCACGACACATCGCCATATCCCCACGTCACATTGTACGGTGTTCCGCTTGCAATGGTCGCGTTTAACACATAAGGGCTGCTTTGCAGTTCGTTGATAAACTCTTCTGAACCATACATCAGTCCTGTGTCGAAATAATAAATATTCTCTTTATTAAAGCCCAAATCTTTCTTCAGCATATATTCCAACTGACGATACACCGTCCAAGTACAAACGAGTACACCTAAAGCAATGGCAAACTGAATGCCCAGCAAAATTTTTCGCAATGTATTTTTACTCCCCGCCTTAGCAGCGCCGCTTGCCAATACTTGTACGGGATTGAGTGCCGAAAGATAAAACGATGCATAACTACCGGCAAGCACCGTTGTAATAAGGCACATTGTAAGGCCTAAAGCGATTGTAAATCCATCAATATTAAATTCGAACGTATTGGTCATTACCCGTTCAAAGGAATGATGCAGCACTTTTGCTATGTCCATTGCCAAAAACGCGGCTATAAATGAAATGATAAAGGCTTCGGTAAGGAAGCGAACAATGAGCTGTTGCCGCTTTGAACCGCTGATTTTTCGCACACCTACTTCTCGTGCGCGGCTCATAGCTCTTGCCGTGGATGTGTTTACGTAATTAATTACCGCGAGAGTTAAAAGTAATAAAACAACAATTATGAAGAGGCGAATTTCTTTTATGTTTCCATAATAGGCATTATTGTTTATTTTCTCGGTGTTGTCATCCGTATATAAATGAACTTCTTTTAAGGGTTTAAACATTAATTTATTTTTCGACCCTGAGTTTAAGGTGAGAAATTGTGCCATTTGCAACTGTAATTCTGTTGTAAACGGTGTGTTTTTCTTTAGCAAAATATAGTGCACTCCGCCAAAGTCAAATCCACCACCTTTGGTAATGCTCATCGCATCTACTTTAATCATACTGTTTTTAGGAACTTCGATTACTGCCGAAATTGGTTGATAATCTTTGAAAAAAGTTACTTCCCCGCCAATAGCCTTTTCGGGACTTCCAAATATACGATTGGCTAATTCTTCATTTATAATCATTCCCGGGGTATTAATGCTTCCTGCCAGGACTTTCATTGGGAACAACTTAAAAAAGTTTTCTTGTGTACTTGTCCAATAAACCATAGATGGTTCTTTACCTTTGATATTTATCGAAAGCCGTTCTTGATAAACAGAAACAGCTTCTTCTATGGCAGGATAAGTGTCTTTCAATTGCTCGTTGTGAGAAGTCCTGAAATTAATGTTTTTATGTATTCCATCTTCCCTTCTTTCGGCTTCCTGCACCTGGTAAATTCTGTCGGCATTGGGATTATCTTTTTCAAACGAAAGTTCGAAGCGTATCCAATGCACAAACAAAAATACCACGGTAAAGGCCACCGTCAAGCCAATCAAATTTATCAGCGAATAGAACTTATCGTTCCAAATGTTTCGCCACGCGATTTTCAGATAATGTAATAGCATATCAATTAGAAATTAGAAGTTATCAATTAGAAGTTAGAAATTTATCGGCAACTGTTGAACCTTAAACTCACTACAAACTACGAACTATAAACTACAAACTATTTTATCACCAATTCTTCCACGTCGCCCAAATTGGCGTATCCGCTCACTACCACGCGGTCGCCCGGTTGCAATCCGCTCACGATTTCGTACTGCACCGGATTTTGCCGTCCCACACCGATGGGCGTTTTCACGGCTTTGTCGCCCTGTCGGTTCAGTTTGTAAATCCATTGTCCGCCGGTGGTTTGGAAGAAATCGCCGCGCGGAATCACGATGGCCGTTTCGGGCTGTCCCAATTCCACCTGCACGCGGAAACTGCGGCCGATGCGCACGTTGTCGGGCATCGAGCCTGTGAACACAAAATCGACATCGAATTGACGGTCTTTCACTTCGGGCACCACTTTCGACACGCGGAGCGGATATTTCTGCCCCTGATACGTTACCGACGCGGGCAATCCCACCTGAACGCGGTCGATGTAATATTCGCTCAACCGGGTGTGCAGCTTAAAATTGTCCATCACTTTTATTTCGCCGATGCTTTCGGATTGTCCCACGCGCTGGCCGAGCGTAACGTTGAGGAAACTTAGCTGCCCGTCCATCGGCGCGCGAACCACTAAGTTGTCCATACGTCCGCGGGCGTGCGATGTGGTTTTTCGCACCCGTTCCAGGTCGTTGTCCATCAGTGTGCGGCGCAGGTGCGTGGCAGCGCTGTCTTGGCGGAGACCGTCGAGTTGCAGGGCGGTACTTTGGGTTTTGTAGGTGTATTCTTCGCGCTGCACATCGAGTTGCGCCTTACTTTTCACGCCCATCTTAAATTCTTCTTCGCCCAGCGCAAAGTCTTTCTGCAGGCGGCTCAGCTCGTATCGCGCCTGAAGCGTTTGCTGTTTCAGCAGGATGGTTTTCTGCTCCATTTCCAGCTTTTTCTCTTCGTAGAGGATGCGCTGTTTTTCCCATTCGGCTTGCTGTTCCTCAATGGTGCGCTGCAAGTCGGGATTTTGCAGGAGGAGGATTACGTCGCCTTTTCGCAGCATGGAGCCTTCTTCGGCCACCACTTCTTGCACCATTCCCGTTTCCAACGAGTTCAGTTTGATGGTTTGAATGGGTTGCACGATACCTTCGGCGTCCACGTAATCGAGAAACGGAGCTTCGGATACGTCGGCAATCACAATTTTTTCGTTGTCCACGCGTAATTTTCGTCCGCCCGATACGCTCACGATAACAAACACGAGGAACGCCAGAAACGCAACCCCGGCAAGCAGGTAGTATTTGTATTTTTGGAGAAACGAGCGTTTGGGCAGGCGTTTGTCCATTGCGCTGTCGCGGGATTCGTGAAACGCGTTGCGGGGTGGATAAGAGGTGGAGTTGTTCATATTTTTTTCTTCGTTTTTTATTGCCATTTTTTTGTAAATCCAAAGTTGAGCTTTAGAAATACATGTAATAATAAAGTTGCACTTTAGATTTGCACGGAAAAACAGTGTATCTTTGTGAATAAAATTTTGTAAGTAATCATAATAAACAAGCATTATGTTAGCACGAAAAATTAATCTTCAAGATGCCCACAATGACAGTCTCTTTCTTTGGGGTGCTCGCCAAACCGGAAAAAGTACTTTGCTGAAGATGATGTTTCCGCACACGCGTTACATCGATTTACTTAAATCGGATGAATTTGAGCGTTACAACCGCCGTCCGGCTTTGCTGCGTGAAGAGCTGGAACTGCTACCCGAAAACGAGTTGATAATTATTGACGAAATTCAAAAAAGTCCGGCTTTACTCGACGAAGTGCATTGGTTGATGAGCAATCGCAATCTTCGATTTATTTTGAGTGGCTCAAGCGCGCGAAAATTGCGGCGTGGTGGCGTTAATCTGCTTGGCGGTAGAGCCGTACGCAAACATCTTTATCCTTTTGTCAGTGCCGAAATTCCCGATTTTAATCTTCTGAAAGCTTGCAATAACGGTATGCTTCCACGCCATTATTTGGTGGAAAATGCCGTCAATCGGCTTCACGCTTATGTGGGCGATTATCTTCAACAAGAAATTAAGGCCGAAGCACTTACCCGAAATCTGAATATCTTTTCTCGATTTATGGAAGTAGCGGCTTTGAGCAACGGCGAAATTATTAATTACAACAACATTGCAACAGAATGCGGTGTGAGCGCGCCAACCGTTAAGGAATATTTTTCTATTTTGGAAGAAACGCTTATCGCTTATATCATTCCGGCCTATACCCGAAACGTAAAACGTCGGGTTATTCAATCGCCCAAGTTTTACTATTTCGATGTAGGAATCGCCAATTTTCTTCTAAGAAGAACGGCCATCAATCCGGGTTCGCCCGAATTTGGACACGCTTTTGAACATTTGATTATGCAAGAAATCATTGCCTACATCGGATATTTCAAACCGCAGCTCAGTTTATCGTATTGGCGAACTTCGTCGGGTTACGAAGTAGATGCCATAATTGGAAACGCACAAGTAGCCATCGAAATAAAATCGTCCGAAGAAGTGCAATCAAATCATACTAAGGGTTTGAAAGCATTTTCGGAAGAATTTCCTGATGCTCGTCTCGTCATTGTTTCAATGGATAAATATCCGCGACGAATGAACAATGTGGAAATTTATCCGGCACTGCAATTTCTTTCGATGTTGTGGAACACCGATTTCTTTTAATCAAGAAGTTTTTCGCTTTGTTTATTATTTCAAGTTTATTTATGGAGTAGAGCAACGCTTTGCTTTACATATTTGTGATGTTTTTTTGTCGATCAGTAGTGAATGAAAACATAAAGAAAATCAGATTAATCAATAAAATCACGCAAATCATAATTCAGACTTTTTCCTTTTTCAAAATCCCATCCCGTAATGCTTCGTAATCCGTAATACAAGCTCCAGTAATTTTGCAGTTCGCGGATATAATCGCGTTGCGAGCGGTCTTTTTCGGCAATGGCGGCGTTGAGGTCGAGCACGGTGGATTTTCCGAGCAAGTAAAGCCGGTAAGCCACGTCGTTGCGTCGGGCAGCCCGTTCCGATGTTTTTTGAGCAATGGCCACTTTATCGGCTTGCAGGTTAAACTGCTTTACCAGTTTTATCACGTTGGCGTCAAAATCGGTGCGAGCTTGGGCGATGTCTATTTTTACCTTTTCGAGGTTGCTTTTTGCCACTTCCACCCGTCCGCGCCCCACGCCCCAATCCAATATCGGAATGCGGATACCGAGGCTAACCAATTGCTGGTTGAGCGGATTGTGATATACGTTGGCAAAACTTCGATCGGTCTGCGACAAGCCGAACTGCATATACAAATCGGCTTTAAATCCGCGCGATGCCTGAGCATACGCCACCGAACTTTCGCTTTGAAGCTTTTGCAGGGCAAGCTGCTCCATGTCGGGGCTGTTTTGGTGGGCGAGGTGCAGCGCGTCGTCCACGGGAACGATAAATTTTGGAACCGTTTCGCTCACTTCCGCCACTATTTCCACGTTTTCCGTAATCCCCAGAAAGCTGCGCAAATCCTGTATGCGGTCGTCCATTTCTATACGGGCATTCAGGCGGTTGGTTTGTTCGGTCAGGTAATTGATTTCTAATTGCAGCATCTCGTTTTCAGTAATCGTGCCGATTTCGTAACGCCCTTTGGCGTACGTGTAAAGGGTATCGGCATTGGCGTAATTGTAGTTTGCCGAGCGGAAATTGCTTTGTGCCGTGGCCAGCTGGAAAAATCGCATCGCCGCTGCCGAAGCCACTAATTCGAGCGTTTCGGCATATTGTTTTTGGGCTGTGCTATATCGAACAGGCTCAATTCGCTTGTTCCATTTCAGGTAGTTATAGCCGAACAGGTTTTGCGAATAACCGATAACCACCGGCGTGGATTTGAACGAACGCTGGTTATCTGAAAAAATATCCAATCGCTGCAAACCGCTTTGCACGAAAACACTTCCGCCCAGCAGGGCAATATTTTGGTTGATGGTCATTGCGCCGTCGTTGAGCAATTGGTTCCGGTGCACAAAGCTGTCGCTTCCGTCGGGCAAGGTAACGGGACTGATGGAGCGGTTGAGCTGCGAGTTGGACGAAAACGTAAGACTGGGCAGGTAATCGGCTTTAAACGACCGCCAGTTCCAATACGATGCACGGTATTGATGCCGTGCCGCCACCGCCTGCGGCGATTGCACACGGGCAAGCACGACCGCTTCGTCCAACGAGAGGCGAAGCGTGTCTTGCGCCGCCGCGTGCCCGAAGGCAAACAAAGAAAGGATGATGATGAGTTGTTTCATATAGAAATCACACAACAAAAGTTATGCCAAATAGATAATTAATTAATGTTTAGA
>CAKTUP010000090.1 GCA_934621705.1 uncultured Petrimonas sp. | reverse complement strand
AAAAAAAGATCCATAAAAGAAAACCGTCTTATCTTTGCACCAAGAAAATTATATCCTTTATGATCTTTAAACCTTACGACGTTACTTATTCGCCGTTCCGCAGCTTCACCCGCGAAGAATGGAGCGTGCTCGAAGACCACCCCGAATTTCCGATTGCCGATATCGATTTAACGCAGCTCCAGGCGCTCAACGAGCCGCTTACCATGAAAGAGATGGAAGAAATTTACATTCCGCTCATCCGGTTACTGCAAATTCACATCACGCATTACCGAAATCTGCACGACGAGCGGGAAGAATTTTTCAAAAACCACAGTCAAACAATCCCTTACATCATCGGCATTGCCGGAAGCGTTGCCGTCGGAAAAAGCACAACCGCACGGGTTTTGCAAAAACTATTGTCGATGCTCCCCGAAAAACCGAAAGTGGAGCTGATTACTACCGACGGTTTCCTGTATCCGAATGCAGAACTCGAAAAGCGGGGAATTTCAAACAAAAAAGGATTTCCCGAAAGCTACGATGCCAAAAACCTGCTGGCATTTCTAGCAGGAGCCAAATCGGGGCGCGAAACGCTGGAAGCGCCCGTTTATTCGCATTTGTATTACGATATTATTCCCGATGAAATTCAGCAAATCCAAAAACCCGATATTCTTATCGTTGAAGGGATCAACGTTTTGCAGGTTACGCTGAATAAAAAGCCCCGCCGACGGGTTTTCGTGTCCGACTTTTTCGATTTCTCCATTTACGTGGATGCGGCAGAAAAAGACCTCCGCCAGTGGTATCTCGAGCGTTTTAAAACGCTTCAGAAAACCGCTTTTTCCAATCCCGAATCTTATTTTCACCAATACGCATCGTATAACGAAGAAGATTTAATGAAATTCGCCGTCGAAGTCTGGGAAGAAATAAACCTGGTAAACCTGGAACAAAACATTTTGCCCACGCGTTTTCGTGCCGATTTGATTCTGGAAAAAGGCGAATATCATCTTGTCAGGGGCGTGAGAATCAGAAAAATATAACGTAGATGGAGCAGGAAAATCCGGAAGTTGTTTCTCCCGAAAATCAGCAGGAAGTAAATCCCGACAAACCGATAAAGGGCTGGGTAAGATTGTTGATACTTATTCTGCCGTATATTTTCATCGTAGGCACGTTTGAAGTTATCGGCGGTTTTGTGGCCGGATATTCTTTTTTTGACACTCCCGATGTTCAATCGCTGCGCGACTTGAATATCCTGCAATTCTTCAACCTGATTGGAACATTTATTGTTCTGCGTCTGATGATGCGGTTTATCGACCGCGAACCGTTTATAAACCTTGGATTTCATACCAAAGGCAGAATTCCCGATGTTGTAATCGGCACGTTACTGGGATTGGGAATCATGGCGTGTGCTTTTGTGGTGTTGCAATCGTTTGGTTTTATAACCGTTGAAGAAGTTGATTTCATTGGTTCTGATTTTCTGTTGTTGGTACTGCTTTTTGTTTTCGTTGCCTTTGCCGAAGAGATGTTGTTGCGCGGGTATGTGCTTAAAAACCTGATATTGTCGATGAATAAGTACGTGGCGCTACTGGTTTCGGCGCTTGTTTTTTCGGTGATGCACGCGTTAAATCCCAATTTCAGCTGGATTACGTTGCTCAGTCTTTTTCTCGCCGGAATCGGATTGGGCGCCACCTATATTTATACCAAAAACCTTTGGTTTCCCATTGCTTACCATTTTAGCTGGAATTTCTTTCAGTCGCTGGTGGGATTTAACGTGAGCGGGTTGGATATTTATTCGGTTATTGTTACCGAAAATTCCGGCCCCGATTTGCTTACCGGCGGCGCTTTCGGGCTGGAAGGTTCTATTTTGGGAATAATTGCCGAAGTGCTGGTTGTTGCGGGAATTATCCTTCATTTTGAGTTGAGAAACAGAAAAGCGACAACCCAAAAAACTCGGTTATCGCTTCCCTGCATCTGACGGCTCCAAGTTCGTCTGATGCATATTTTTTCATCCGTCAGACCGGATATCGGTCAGACGGAATTATTCAATTTTACTTCTTATCGCATCCGCAATTTCTTCAAACTCCTCTTTCGAAAGTTTCACCCGCGGATTGGCCAGGCTCATATCACCTTCCTTGATTATGGGAATCAGATGGATATGCGCATGCGGCACTTCCAGGCCAATCACCATCATCCCCACTCGATTGCACGAAATTGTCAATTTTATGGCCACCGCCACTTTTTTGGCAAAAACCGTCATTTCAGCCAATAAATCATCGTCCAAATCGAAGATATAGTCCGTTTTCTGTTTGGGAATTACCAAAGTATGCCCTTTGGCCATCGGATTAATGTCCAGAAAAGCGAAAAACTTATCGCTCTCGGCAATTTTGTACGATGGAATTTCTCCCGCTATAATTCTGCTAAAAATCGTTGCCATTCTACTCGTCTTTTATACTCTTTGCTCAATGCTCAATGCCCTTCGCCGGTTAAATTGAAATATCCAGCACCTCAAAACTCAACATCCCCGAAGGAACCTGAATATCCACCTTATCGCCCACTTTCTTGCCAAGTAAACCTTGTGCAATGGGCGTATTTACGGCAATTTTCCCGCTTTTCAAATCGGCTTCGCTTTCCGAAACAAGCGTATAAGTCATATCTTTTTTCGTTTTCAGGTTTTTGATGGTAACCTTGTTCATAATCTGAATCTCATCGGTGCTGATAGTGCTTTCATCGATAATGCGGGCGGTAGCGATCAGACTTTTCAGTTGTGCGATCTTTCCTTCCAGTATTCCCTGCGCTTCTTTGGCGGCATCGTATTCGGCATTTTCCGATAAATCGCCCTTATCGCGTGCTTCGGCAATCTGATGCGAAATTTCGGGACGCTGAACCGATTCCAGATGTATCAGTTCGTCTTGTAGTTTTCGAAGGCCTTCTTCGGTCATATAAGTAATCGCCATATTTTAACTCTCCTATTTTTTAAAAGTTTGACACAGATATAGATTAAAGAAAAAGAATTCCGGCCATCTGATAGACCGGAATCCCCTTTATTCAATCTTTATGTTTTGTGCAAAGATACTGTTTTCTTTGAAACTAAAAAAACTTTTTGCCGATTTTTACAGCGCTTTGCCCACTTCGTTTGAGAGAGTTGTGTAATTTTCCACACGCGCCACCACATCGCCATCCCTGTCGAGAACGAATGCGGTGGGAATATCGCGGACATTGTAAGTGGAGAGCAGACGCGAATATACACTTTGTGGATCGCGAACCGTAATCCACGGCAGGTTGCTGGCGGCGTTTTTCCAGAAATGCTCGTCGGAATCGAAAGAAATTTGATAAATTTCCAATCCTCTTGACTTGTATTGGGTGTATATTCTGTTTAAATCAATATTGTGTTTCGGCGAAAATTCCGAATTATATACGGTGAAATCGAGAATGATGACTTTTCCTTTTTGCGATGAAAGCGATATTCTTTCTCCGTTGACTTCTGTAAGAACAATATCAGGAAGCGACGAATCGGTAACCACCGGCGCATTTTCCAGCAACGCGGCTTGTTGCTCCTGTTGTTTTCGGGTTTTAAGGGCATTCATAGTAAAATCATACAGGTGTTTGGAACGCGAAGTTCCCTGAAAATACCTGTCCCACGATGTAGCCACAGCGCCAAACATGGCATAATCCTGCTTGTTGTACGGATCGAAGATCAAATAATCGTTCACTTTCTGAAAAACGGCATAATATGCCGCAGCGCTTGAAGGATTGCCGAGTATCAGCTTGGAGATTTCGGTTTTGTACGAAGTAAGAACAGAATCCAGCTCTGTGAGATAAGCCATATCATCGATGCTTTTGGCGTTGTGTCTTTTTTCGGCATCATCAATCCGATTTTTAACACTCTGAGTTTGAGCGTCAATTTGTTTTATCTGATCGTTAACGAAAGAGTTCTCTACAGAAAACGTTCCGGCCAGGTTTTTCGCATCGCCTTTTACTTGTAGCGTTTCCGTGGAATCAACGGCAAGAACGGCAAGCTGATTTCCTATTCGCAACTGATAAAACTCGGGATTTTCGGGAGCTTTTTCTTTAAACTTAAACGCTCCGTTTTCTTTCAGTTTTATCGAATCGAGCAATTCAATTCCGCCCAATCCGCGATGCTCCAGAAACAAGGTCTCATCTTTGGCAGATGAAAATTCTCCCTTTATTTCAAAAGTTTTTTCCGATTTGCACGAAAAGAATATTGCCGCCGACAGTAAAATTACCGGCAGCCAAAAAATATTTTTCCTCATATATAAATTATCATTAAACTTTCATTTCAGGGCGCAAACTTAACTATTTTTCGGCAAAAAATTGCTTCCCGAAACACAGAAAATCAACCTCATTGCACAAACTATCGTTTTTTAGCTCGATATAACGAAAAAATGCATTAATTTTGCACTTTAAAATCCACGTAACATGAAAGAAATAGTAACTATCAAAGACAAGCAGTTCGAAAAATTCATTGAATTTCAGCAAATTCAGGCAGCAATCCATGAAATTGCCCGAAAGATCGACAACGACCTTCGCGATAAAAATCCTATTTTTGTTGCCGTGCTCAATGGCGCTTTTATGTTTGCCGGAGAATTAATGAAAGAAGTTTCCATTCCGTGTGAGATCACTTTCGTTCGACTGGCTTCGTATCAGGGAACTTCCACCACAAACAAGGTTCAGGAAGTGCTCGGTTTAAACGAGAGCATCGAAAACCGTACGGTTGTTATCGTGGAAGATATTGTGGATTCGGGGAATACCATGGTTGCTCTGCAAAAAGAACTCAATAAGCTCAATCCCAAAGAAATAAAAATTGCCACGCTGTTACTCAAACCCGATGCGCTGAAACAAGATGTTGATCTTGATTATGTTGCGCTGGAAATCCCCAACGATTTTATTGTGGGATACGGGTTGGATTACGACGGTTACGGCCGAAATTTAAAGGATATTTATAAGATTAGCGAATAGTGGTTGGCTGTTGGCAGGAAAGTGGAGTTTTGTACTATTTGTCATAAAATCAAAAAAAGCACCTTCGTAAACAGGTGCTTTTTTTATTGCAATTTAATTCAAAATTTATGAGATTAACTGTTAAAATTGAAAATCATTAACCGTTAAATCTCACATTTTATAACAATTTAATGTTAAATTAAAAATTGGGCTTACATTTTGATATTAATTAGCTAAATAAAATACCGGTTTCCTTGTCTAATTCGTACATTTGAGATGAATTCAAACCTTTAAAAATGAATGTTATGAAACAGATGAAACCTTTAAAAGAAAACAATCTCTTTTTTGCCATGGGAGTGATCGTGGCATTGTCGCTTTTGCTGGTGGCATTCGAATGGAGCAGCGCTCGCTCAATACCAAAGATCTATTCTTCTGAAACGGTTGTCCCCGAAGAATTGGATATCGATTTGACGAGAAGAACTCCCGAACCGCCAAAACCTCAGATCGAACCGCCCAAAGTGGTAGCTCCCGACGAAATTGTCGCAGTGGACGATCCGGTGGAACAACCGGAAATCTATTTTACCGAAAACCAACCGGAAGCACCACAGGTAATCGCCACAGCGCCTGCTCCAAGATTTATTGAAGAACCCGTAGAGTCGGCTGTTGATTTTGCCGAAATTGCCCCGGCTTTCGAGGGAGGGCAGGCAGCTTTAATGAAATTTTTAAGCGAAAATATCCGCTATCCGCAAGTGGATATCGAGACCGGAACCGAGGGACGGGTTATCTGCACTTTTGTGGTTGAAAAGGACGGAAGCATTACCGACATAAAAGTTTTGCGGGGCCTTTCTCCGAGCATCGACAGGGAAGCCATACGGGTTATTTCCGAAATGCCCGACTGGAGGCCCGGCTTTCAGAACGGCAAAACCGTACGGGTAAAATTTACGCTTCCGATACAATTTAGGATCACCAAACAATGAGTATTTTCGGCTCTCTTAGCCTAAATTAACAAGAAAATCACTTTTTTTGTTATTTTTATCGACAAAAAATGAGAGCATATAAAAAAAATACCTATTTTTGCATCCTAAGCGTGTGTATATTTAATGAGAAAAATACATATTATTAAAGTAAGATAAAATGAATGATGAAGTAAAAAAATCCGCCAAAGCGAATATAGAATCGCAAAAGGTAACAGCTATCCTGATGGGAATGATTGTTGCCATTGCCTTGATATTCTTCGCTTTCGAATGGTCTACTGAAACCAAAAAACTTGACGAGAGCGTAATCGTTCAAGACGTTTTGGCCGAAGAAGAAATTGAAATCACTCGCCGCGATCCTACTCCTCCGCCTCCACCTCCACCACCCGCTCCCGAAGCTCCGGAAGTAATTAAAGTTGTGGAAACTAAAGTGGAAACGACCATCGATATCCGTACCGAGGACGACGCAAGCCGAGTGCAAGAGGAAACATACGTTCCGCCACCACCACCAAAACCTAAAGTTGAGGAAGTTACCGAAGAGATTTTCGTTGTGGTTGAAGAACAACCTGAATTTCCGGGTGGAAATACAGCTATGATGAAGTTCTTGAGCGACAACATCAAATATCCGCTTATTGCCCAGGAAAACGGTATTCAGGGACGTGTTATCACCAACTTTGTGGTTGAGAGAGACGGCAGCATTACCGACGTTCAGGTAGTACGCGGGGTTGACCCATCGCTAGACAGAGAAGCTATCCGCGTAATCCAATCGATGCCGAAATGGAAAGCCGGAAGACAGCGCGGTTCTGCAGTACGTGTGCGTTTCACACTTCCTGTAGTGTTCCGTCTGCAACAATAATCAGCAATTTATTTTCAAAAAACTACAAAAGCTGCCTTTTTAATCGAAGGCAGCTTTTGTGCTAATTTATATTTTCACTTCGTTTATGCTACACAGTGCCGAAACTTTAAATAAAAAAATTGAGGAAACCATACAAAACATTTCATTCGATTTGAAACCCGCAAGCCTTTACGAGCCTATGCGCTATGTTCTTTCGCATGGAGGCAAACGGGTGCGTCCGCTAATGACACTGCTGGCAACCAACCTGTTTAGCGGGAGCATAGAAGAATCGCTTAAGCCCGCCATCGGAATAGAAATTTTTCACAACTCCACCCTTGTGCACGACGATCTAATCGATAATTCCGATATGAGAAGGGGAAAGCCGGCAGTACACAAAAAATGGGACGCCAACACGGCCATACTTTCCGGCCAGGCCATGCAGATAGAATCATTCAAATACATGGCTTCCGTTCCTTCCGATTTGCTCCCTCAGGTAATGGAACTCTTTTCCACAACAGCCATGGAGGTATGCCGGGGACAACAACTGGATCTGGATTTCGAAAAAAGAGAAGACGTCTCCGAATCGGAATACATCGAAATGATCATGCTGAAAACCGCTGTACTGTTGGCCTGTTCGCTGAAATTAGGCGCCACGATGGCCCGCGCACAAGCACGCGATGCGGAATTACTTTATAATTACGGCATCAACATGGGACTGGCTTTTCAGTTGAAAGACGATTTGCTGGACGTTTACGGCAATCCGGAAACTTTCGGAAAAAATATTGGCGGAGATATCGTGAGCAACAAAAAAACATATCTGCTGATAAAAGCATTGAAAACATCCGATAAGGAACACCACGCCGAATTGCTTAAATGGATTACGGCAGAAAAATTCGACAAAGAAGAAAAGATTGAAGCCGTTAAAAATATTTACAATGCATTAAATTTAAAGTCAATTTCCGAAAATCTCATCGAAAAGTATTATCTTGCGGCTTTAGATTGTCTTTCGTCCATCAATGTGGCCAACGAAAGGAAAAAAGAACTTATTTCCCTGTCTGAAAACCTGATGTACAGGGAAAAATAAGTTATATAAAACAAATATTACTGCAAATTCATTCTTAAGATAACGCTGGGCAGTAGCCAAGCAATTATCAATTGAAATGTTGCAGTAAATCATTCGACAAATTAAGAATGCCCTATCGAAGATTACCCAATACAGATATATCCCGGAT
>CAKTUP010000089.1 GCA_934621705.1 uncultured Petrimonas sp. | reverse complement strand
AATAACAAAATGGAAAACAGATGAAAAGAAGAAACTTCCGCCAGTTCTATCCGGCAATTGCGCTTGTCTTTGCGGGAACGTTATTTTTATCGTGTAATGTGGTAAAAACTGATATGAAAACAACGCAGATCGGGATTTGCACAAACGTTTCCAACGCAGAAAAAATGCAGCAATACGGATATGCTTACGTGGAAGAAGGTGTTTCGAGATTTTTGGTACCGACAAAATCGGAAGAAGAATTCGAAGCCTTACTAAAAGAAGCCGCCAATTCGCCTTTACCGATAAAAGCCTGCAACAGTTTTATTCCTGGAAATTTGAAAAGCGTAGGCCCCGATGCCGTTCACGAAGAGATATTAAAATTTGCCGAAACAGCTTTCCGAAGAGCACAACGGGCAGGAGTAGAGATAATTGTATTCGGAAGCGGCGGTTCACGCGCCATCCCCGAAGGTTTTTCACGTGAGAAAGGCAGAGCGCAATTTGTTGAATTAGGACATAAAATGGCGCCAATTGCTCAAAAATACAACGTTACAATCGTTGTGGAACCGCTCAACACTACGGAATGCAATTTTATCAATTCCGTATCGGAAGGAGGAGAAATTGTTAAGGATATCAACCATCCCAACTTTATGCTGCTGGCCGATTTGTATCACATGAAAATGGACAACGAAGGACCCGAAAGCATCGTTAAATACGGAAAGCTGATCAAACATGCTCACATTGCCGAAAAACAGGACAGGGCAGTTCCCGGAACTTTTAACGAAGACTTCCGCCCTTATTTCAACGCGCTAAAAAAAATACGTTATAAAGGAAAAATCTCTATCGAAGCCCGATGGAAAGATTTTGACACCCAAATACCTGTTGCAATAGAAACAATTAAGACACAACTCAATAACTAAAATATGGAATCAAGACGTGAATTTATTAAAAAATCAACACTCGGCGTAGCCGGAATAACGCTGGGAAGCACCATGAACATGTCGGCAAAAAGTTATGCCAACATTATCGGCGCCAACGACAGGCTGGGTGTCGCAATCATCGGTTTGGGACGCAGGTTGGGCGCTTTTATCGAACCCATCGCCCTGAAACAATCGAACGTGCAACTGATCTATCTGTGCGATGTAATGGAAAAACAACGCACACGGGCAATGCAGAGTTTTGCCAAACACATCAATTATAAACCGACACCCGAAAACGATATCCGCAAAGTTCTCGAAGATAAGAAAGTGGATGCCGTTTTCAATGCCACACCCGACCACTGGCACACACCCGGCTCGGTAATGGCCATGAAAGCCGGTAAGCATGTTTACGTGGAGAAACCGTGCAGCCACAACATGTTCGAAAACGAAATACTGGTAGAAGCATCCAAAAAACTCAACAAAGTGGTGCAAATGGGCAATCAGCAACGCTCATCGGGGCATACTATCGAGATCATCAACGAAATTCACAACGGAATCATTGGCACACCCTTCAAAGCGGTTGCTTTTTATGCCAACACACGCCCCGAAGTACCGCTCCAGAAAAAAGTGTCCGTTCCCGCCGGATTGGATTGGGAACTTTTCCAAGGTCCCGCACCGCGCCGCGATTACACCGAAGAAACCTGGGATTACAACTGGCACTGGTACGGTTGGGATTACGGAACGGCCGAAACAGGCAACAATGCCACACACGAACTCGATATCGCGCGCTGGGCGTTACAGGTGGATTTTCCGCTTCGGGTAGATGTGGAAGCCGCTAAACGCCACTTCCTCAACGACGGATGGGAAATGTACGACACCATGGACGCCACTTTCCGATTCCCCGACAACAAAATCATTAAATGGGACGGCAAAAGCCGAAACGGCCACAAAACCTACGGTTCCGACAGGGGAACGATCATCTACGGCAGCAACGGAACGGTTTTCGTGAATCGCGACAAATACGTACTCTACGATCGCGGCGGAAAACAGATAAAAGAAAGTACCGGCACATCCAACGAGGCCGGAACGGCTTTAGGCGGTGGTGGCGATATGACTACAGGACACGTGATCAACTTTTTCGATGCCATTCGGGGAAAGGCCAAACTGACTGCGCCCATCGACGATGCGGCCATCAGCAACGCCATGATACACTATCCAAACATTGCGTACCGCATTGGAAAAGGGTTTGATATTGACGACAAAACCGGCCGCATATTCGACCGCGATGCCATGAAACTTTGGAGCCGCGAGTACGAACAGGGATGGAAACCGACTTTGTAAATAATTCAACTCATAAAATTCAACCAATATGACAAATTCAAGACGCGAATTTATAAAAAAATCGGCGCTCGGCGTAGCCGGAATAACGCTGGGAAGCACTATGAACATGTCGGCAAAAAGTTATGCCAACATCATCGGCGCCAACGACAAAGTGAGAGTGGGTATTTTGGGATTTTCCAACCGTTTCCGCGATTCGCTCGGAAAATCGTTTCTGAAATATGCCAACGATATGAATTTTGAGTTCTTTACCGTTTGCGATATCTGGAACCGCCGTCGCGATGAAGGACAGGCATGGTACAAGGAGCAAACCGGAGGAAATATCCGCACGGCGCGCAATACCGAAGAACTTTGGTCTCAGAAACCCGATGCGGTGATTATCAGCACCGCCGATTTCCAGCACGCGCTCCACACCGCCGAAGCGGTAAGAGCCGGATGCGATGTGTATGTGGAAAAACCGTTCGCCGAAACTATGGACGATGCCAATTTCGCGCTGAAAGCGGCCAAAGAAACCAACAAAGTTATTCAGGTAGGCTCGCAACGACGGAGCGGAACCAACTATCACGCGGCATACGATTACATTAAATCGGGGAAATTCGGTAAAATCATCGCCGTGGAAATGACCTGGAACGTGAATCAACCCGGACGATGGCGTTTGCCCCAGCTCACCAAAGAAATCCGCGAACAGGACACCGACTGGAAACGATTCCTGATGAACCGTCCCTACGAACCGTGGGATCCACGCAAATACCTGGAGTATCGTTTGTTCTGGCCTTATTCGTCAGGAATTCCCGGCCAATGGATGGCGCATCAGATAGATACCGTTCACTGGTTCTCCGAACTGGACTATCCTCGTTCGGTGGTAGCAAATGGCGGAATTTATATGTGGAACGACGGAAGAACCAATTTCGACACTATGACTGCCGTTTTCGACTACGGTGACAACTCGGAAAAAACACCCGGCAACGGCTTTCAGGTAATTTATTCGTCGCGGCAAAACAACTCGTCCGGAGGAACCAAAGAATGGTATTTCTCCAACGGAGGAAAACTCGATTTGGATAGCAATATCGTTAACAACGACGGAGGATTGAACGAAAGATATGCAGGAGCCATGGGAATGAAACCGTTTATGCTCGACACATTCGAATTACCAAAAATGAGTGTGGAAACAGGATCCAACACAGGCTCCGACCCGTTGACGAACTTACACATGAAAAACTGGATGGATTGCGTACGCGCCAACAACGTGAAAACGAATGCTCCCGTTGAAGCCGGCTACAACCACTCCATCGCCGATATTATGGTAACAGCAGCCTTGCGCACCGGACAACGTGCTATTTTCGACGAAAAACAAAAACAGGTAATTGCGGGAGGGAAAGTGTTTAAATATTGAGAATTACTATTCTCATAATGAGTGAAATAAGGGGCGAATAATCGCTCCTTATTTTTTTCAAAATTTAAACGCGATAGAGAATCCGATTAAGTACTGTTTGATGGAATAAATTTCGTAATTTTGTAGTCCACGAATAGACGACGCTTTTATGAAACGAGCATCTAAATCATTTACGCCCACTACAGTGATTAAGGCGAGTTCCATACGATACATTTGAAAATAAATAACTTTAATCGTATGAAATTCACCCCCGAAAAATACGTCATTCCCGATGTGCCGATGCAACCTTTCATCGATGCCGACGAGATTTGGAATTACATCAACAACACCGTCTCCACACCCGAAAGGGTGAAAGAAGTGGTTGCCAAATCGCTGGCAAAAAACCGGCTGAACCTTGAAGAAACGGCAGTGCTTATCAATGCCGTCGATGCTGAATCCGTGCAACTCATCAAAGAAGGCGCCAAAGAACTCAAAAAACGAATTTACGGAAACCGTATCGTGCTTTTCGCCCCGCTTTATGTGGGAAATAAATGCTCCAACAACTGCACCTACTGCGGATTTAAAGCTTCGAACAAAGACGCCGTGCGCAAAACGCTTTCGGGCGACGAGCTGGTAAAAGAAATTGAAGCGTTGGAACACAGCGGACAAAAACGCCTGATTCTCGTGTACGGCGAACACGCGCAATACAGTCCCGAATACATCGCCGAAACCGTCCGCATTGCTTACAGCGTGAAAAAAGGCAACGGCGAAATCCGTCGGGTGAATATCAACGCTGCCCCGCTCGATATCGAAGGTTTTCGCACGGTAAAAGAAGCGGGAATAGGCACCTATCAGGTATTTCAGGAAACGTATCATCGCGAATCATACAAAACCTATCACTTACGCGGCAAAAAAGCCGATTTCGATTATCGCCTCACCTCGCTCGACCGCGCACAAGAAGCCGGTTTGGACGACGTGGGCATCGGCGCGCTTTTCGGTTTGTACGACTGGCGATTTGAAGTTATGGGACTCGTTCGCCACACCAACCACCTGGAAGCGTGCTACAACGTGGGGCCGCACACCATTTCGTTCCCGCGCATAAAAGACGCGTCGATGCTCGATTTGGGCGACAAGTATTTTGTATCGGATGAAGATTTTGCCCGATTGGTAGCCATTCTTCGCTTGGCCGTTCCTTACACCGGAATGATCCTCACCGCCCGCGAACCCGTGAAACTCCGCAACGAACTCATTCAATTCGGCGTGTCACAAATCGATGGCGGAACGAAAATAGAGTTGGGCAGTTATCAGGAAAAAGAGCAAAATCACGACCTCAAAAAAGGACAATTCCGCATCAACGACGACCGTTCGCTCAACCAAATCATCGATGAACTGCTCGGACAGAATATGTTGCCTTCGTTCTGCACTTCGTGTTACCGGATGGGACGCACCGGAGAGCATTTTATGGAATTTTCGGTTCCCGGATTCATCAAGCGATTCTGTACGCCCAACGCCATCCTCACACTCGCCGAGTATTTGGTGGATTACGCGCCGGAGCATACATCGGACAAAGGTTGGAACGTGATTGAAGAGAATATGGAAGAGTTAAATGAAAAAACACAACAACAAGTGCGCGAAAGAATCGAAAAAATAAAATTGGGAGAAAGGGATTTGTATTTTTAAACCCCGTCCGTCTGACCGATTGCCGGTCTGACGGGTAAAAGATACAACAATATCAATTACCACGTCATTTATGACGTGAGTTGAAAACTAAAAACAAAGCCGGCTTTAGCCGAAATTTATTCTTATAATCTTTGGCTAAAGCCTTATTGTGAAGACTATACTAAACCACGAGTTAAAACTCGTGGCAATTGAAAAGATAAAATCTATGAAACGTAAATCATTATTTCTTTTGTTTTTCATTATTTTATCAGTCACTTTTTCATTCGCACAAAGTGAACTTACCCCTTATATCAATTTTCTGCAAAAGCAACAAACACCCAAGGAGTACATTTTTGCGCTTTGGAAAGAGTCGGATATTATTATTCTTGGCGAGAGAGACCACAGAGATACCACTCAGTATAATTTAATTCTTGATATTCTTTCCGACAAAAGATTTATAGAAAATATTGGTTACTTATATCTGGAAGTTGGTGTTGTTAATGCAACCGAAGATGCGAATGCATTAATCAAAGAAAATTTTGTAAATCAATCTGATTTCAACAAAAGATTTACCGAACTTCAAATGAAAGAAGTTTGGCATCCGCAGCCGTGGTTAAATTATAATCGTTATCAATTACTGAGCGGATTAGCAAAAATAAATCGGAACCTTCCAAAAGAAAAACAAATCACCATTGGGCTTATCGATATGGAGTTCTGTTGGGATGATATGACACCCGAAAAATACAAAAAGTTCATCACAACAGATATGAGCAAAGAATTTACAACAAGAGAAAAAATTATGGCAGATAACTTTCTCGCGCTCTATTCCGTTCAACCTCGTCGAAACGACACTAAAAAAGCACTGATTATTACAAGCAGAGAATATGCCGGAAAACAAACGTTCTCTTATCTAAACAAGAAAACAAAACGACAGGCAGGCTATATTAAAGATGTTTTGGAAGAAAAGGTGAAAACAGTTGCCTTAAATTGGTATAAATGGCTGCCGTTGAATTGGCATCGGAGCGTTTTGCCCGATAAAACAAACGGACTCTCGGCAAATGGGAAGTGGGACGCAGTATTTGAACTCACAAACAATACTCCGACAGGATTTGATTTAGAAAGCTCTCCCTTCGGAAATGATGAATACGATTACGCTTATCATAAAGGATTAAAATGGAAAGATGTTTTTGATGGGTTTATCTTTTATATACCTTATTATAGCCACACGGCTAAAATGGGATTTCCGTTTGAACTTAGCTCCGAACAAGCCAAAGAAGTAATCAGGCGAACAATGATTTACGAAAAAGCGCACGGTAATACAAAAAATATCAGATTGTTAAAGTGGTTAGGATGGATAGAGAAAAACCGAGTAAAAAAAGATTACAACAGACAAAGAGAATTACAGTGTATAGACTTCTATCCTAACTCCGAAAAATGGATAGATGAAATGAACAAATGGATTGAAAGCAATTAACCAATGACCAACTCAACACTACATATCGGCATTTTCGGCCGCCGCAATTCCGGTAAAAGCACGTTAATTAACCTGCTTACCGGACAGGAGACAGCCATTGTTTCCGATAAACCCGGCACAACGACCGACCCCGTGAAAAAATCGGTGGAGATTTTGGGGATTGGGGCAGCGGTTCTTATAGATACCGCCGGAATTGACGATGTGGGCGAGTTGGGAAAAAAACGCATCGCCAAATCGTTGCAAACGATAAAAAACGTGGACTGCGCCATTTTGATTATTACCGGAAATCAGTTCGGGCAGTACGAACTCGATTTGATCCGTCAGTTTGAGAAATTCAATACTCCTTTCCTTATTCTCCACAATAAGAAAGATATTACTCAAATTGCTTCGCGCACCAAAACCGTTATCAAACGACACACCAACGCCAAAGTCCTCGATTTCAGTGCAAAGAACCCAAAAGACACGAACAGGCTGATTAACGCCCTAAAAAAGATTATTCCTGAAAGCGCTAATAAAAAGCCTTCGCTTATCGGCGATTTGGTAAAACCCAAGGATATCGTTCTTCTCATCACGCCTATCGACAGTGAAGCACCCGAAGGCCGCCTGATTCTGCCCCAAAACCAAACCATCCGCGACGCGCTCGATAACGGCTGTATCACCATTGTTGTAAAAGACACGGAATTGGAAGATTTCCTGGAACTCGGCATAAAACCCGCGCTCGCTATTACCGACAGTCAAGCCTTCGGCAGTGTGGTAGAACTAATTCCCGAAAGCGTTCCGCTCACGAGTTTCAGTATTTTATTTGCCCGGTTGAAAGGCGATTTCGAAGCTTATTTGCAAGGCACGCCGCGTATTTCGGAACTGAAAGACGGCGACAACATCCTTGTTTTGGAAAGTTGTACGCACCAAACAAGCTGCGACGATATCGGACGGGTGAAAATCCCGAACCTGCTGCAAAAATTCACGGGTAAAAAACTGTCGTTTACGTTTGTAAGCGGATTATCCGAAATCAGCCCCCCTAAATCCCCCCAAGGGGGGACTTACGCACTCGCTATCCAATGCGGCGGCTGTATGGTTACGCGCAAGCAACTGACAAACCGGCTGAAACAATTCACCGAAAACGAAGTTCCGGTAACCAATTACGGAATGGCGCTGGCGTATATGAACGGAATTTTTGAACGGGCAACCCAAATGTTTACAACATAGTTTTAAGTTTGCAGATTTATGGCCATTCAACAAATATTACACACGGCGAACTTCTCGAAAGAAAATATTACACAACTTTTATCGGTTTCGGGAAACGATGAAAGGGCGCTTTTTGGTTATGCTTCGCGAATCAAACAACAGCACGTGGGCAACACGGTGTATTTGCGCGGACTGATTGAATTTTCCAACATTTGCGAGAAAAACTGCTACTATTGCGGCATTCGCCACGATAACAACGATACGC